>JAGYNX010000432.1 GCA_018399855.1 Spirochaetota bacterium | reverse complement strand
TTATGACATACGTAAAAAGCTGGAAATGTCTAAATACCTGGACATTCCCAGGCGGGAAACAGCTCAACAAATAGTGAACGACATGTATTCCTACAACATGCTGGTGCCTTTTATTAACGTACTTCTCTCAATACAATTCAAGGGTTACATGGGCAGACAGTACAACGTGTCCAAACTTAATCAGCTGCTTGAAGCCATGTACAAGATGGGATTCAACCTTGATCGTGAATCAGGTATGCTGTATGAAGACCCGACCTACAGGGTTAGCCCCAACTGGGGTGTTCTTATTGAAGGAAGGGACTATTCTTTCAGTTACCTGTGGATTGATGTGGTTGGTTTTTCACGAATAGTAAAACAACACAAAAAAAGTACTGTGAAACAGTTCATGTCAGACTTCATGGACATCACCAGGTACAGGGTAGAGAAACGAAATGGCAGGATATGGCATGTTGAAGGTGACGGTATTCTTGCCGCTTTTCACTTTGAAGGACACATGAATAAGTCAGTGTTTTGCGGGATAGACATTCTCCATCGGTTTTTTGACTATAACCGTTTCGAGAGTAAGCTGAACAGTCCTATAGCGTTAAAACTTTCTGTACACACCGGGCTGTGCGAATTTTCAGAAAGCCATGAAGACATTAAAATGTGTGACCAGGTACAGCAAACCATTCAAAACAATGAATATGCCGAACCAGATTCTGTTGTCATAAGCAATTCGGTGGGAATTTCATTCAACAATCTACTTTCAGAGGTAACAACTCCAATTGGTAAAAGAATGGTGGCCGATCATTACCTGTATCAGCTAAAATGGGGAAAAGAATAATATGGACATGATAGTTTTTACTGAAAATGAAACCATTCGAAAGTCATTTGACACGGTTGGGAAAAGCAGGGATTTCAATATTTTGTTTGCTACATCAGATGATCTGAGAAAGACCATAGACGAAGAATTTGCAAGCATTCCCAACTACGGGATTGTTTATTGCGATATCAGCCCATTGCCTAAAAAAGAACGGGAAAACCTTTATGGTATTATAAAAGAAAGAAAGAATATCAGGATAGGCATTATAGATCCAACAGGCAAATTGCCAAACCCCGCAAGACTTTTTCATATTGGTTTAGCCGACTATATCAACAAGGAGGATATTGACAGGGGTATTACAGTTACCCGGATCAGGGAAGTACTCAAGTTCATAAAATGCGAAGTATCAGGCAGTGACATAGACAACACATCCATGCCTTTTGAGATCATCAAACCGGAGGGGGGATGGAAAGGAATAAAAAATGGAAAAGAGTATACTTTCGGCATAGCGTACATACGACTGGACGATCAGAAAGACCTGAAAAAAAGCCTGGGATTTGAATACAATTACAGGTTACTGCGGTTATTCTTTGCCCATCTCGAAATATATCTTGCTCCATACCGCGGACGTCTCTGGATAAGGGACGATAACAGGGCCCTGTTCCTCTTTCCATATGACGAAGGATTTGACAACCTTATCATTGCGGCGTATCGTCTTATTCGAGACACTGTTCTGGTATCAGGAGAAACACTAGGAATGCAGGAGATGCTGCAATACACTATAATACTTCATCTTGGTAATCTTGAATATGTTCCCGGACATGAAAGTGGGAATGTAGTTTCAGATTCGATCAACTATATAAACCATCTTGCCGATGTCATGGTACAGTCTGGCAATATGTACCTGACCGATACCCTGTTCCAGCATATTCCCCCAGAAATCGACGACCTTTTTGTCAATGACAGCACTTTTGAAGGAAGAGAGATAAAGAGGCTTCGCAGTATACAGTATCGAAATAATGAAGACTAAATATCGTTTGTATATACCTGGCAGAATCTACACACCGGTTACCCACAACTGAACCCCCTTCACACAAAAGAATTGACAAAAGGCTCTTCATGTATTATCAACATACAAAAAACAAAAACGTTATGCGGAGGTTCGTA
>JAGYNX010000431.1 GCA_018399855.1 Spirochaetota bacterium | reverse complement strand
TTTTCTATCATCGGTTGAGGTATACGGTATAGATGTGCCGGTACCATGTACAGAAGATCAGCCCCTGGTACCCATCTGCCGGTATGGTCATGACAAGGTGGAATGTGAAAAGCTGTGCGAAGATTTTCAGGGGCGGGGTCTTGACGTGACGGTGTTTCGTCCCCCTACGGTGAACGGTCCGGGGCAGAACGAGCCCTTCCTGGTGGAGCAGATGGTGGCAACCAGGAAAGGGAAGGCAACCATTCTTCCAGGAGGAGGGAATACCAGGCTGCAGATGGTACACGTGGACGACCTGGTTCGGGCCATGATGATGGCACTTCACGTACCTTCTGCCAGGGGGCTGGTGTGCAATATATCCAGTGATAATGTTCCCACGTTACGCGAACTTTCAGAGGCCTTGTATCGGCATGCCGGTAAAAAGCCGAAATTCGTGAACGTGCCCGCGGGCGTGGCACGCTTTGCGGTGAAGACCCTGTCGTTGCTGGGCATTTCTCCTCTCGAACCCCAGCATCTCGAGATAGCCCTCAGGGATTACATGTTTGACAACACAAGGGCAAAGCGGGAGCTGGGATGGTACCCGCAGAAAGACGATATACAGGCTACCATTGACGCGTACGATTTCATGTTCTCGTGAGGCACTTATGAAGATAACACTTGTTGGACAGGCAACGGTATTAATTGAAATGGACGGACTGATCATCTTGACCGATCCATGGTGGGGACAGTTCGAGTTCCTCCGCGGTGTACCCATCGGGCTTGATCCTGATACCCTCAGTCGGGTGGATATCATGGCGGTTACCCACAACCACGTAGACCATTTCTGCAGGCCCGCTATAGAACTTGCCCGCAGGCTGGAGAGCACAGTGGTGGGATCTGTGAAAGCGGCCAGGAGGGCAATGAAGCACGGCCTGGATGATGTACATCGACTTACACCCGGTGAATCAGTCAGGGTGAGGGGGGTCACCATACACGCGGTGCCAGCTGATCATCCATTCGCCAAAGACGCCATAGGACTGGTGATTGAAGGAGAGAAGACCGTGTACTTCTCGGGAGACACCCGGTACGTGACCAAACTGAAAGAGGCATTATCAGAATTCACTATTGATATTGCCATGGTACAGGTTGCCTGTTCCTATTATCCCTTCATTGGAAAGGACGGGATGGATATGGAAGATGCCGCCAGGTTGGTGCATGATCTTAAACCGGGCATGGTCGTACCCGTCCATTTCCAGGTGAAGGGGAAGACTATCGGTATTGAGACATTGCGGGAATGGGAGGTAGACGCCAGGCTAATGGTGTCAAAACCGGGAATACCTATGGAGGTAGCATGACATGGAAAATGAACAGCAGGTAATCATGGAACCGCCCCGCGGTTTCAGACGTATTCTGTCACTTGGACCGGGACTGGTCTGGGCGGCCAGCGCGGTTGGAGTAGGTTCGCTTGTGTTTGCCACCCGCGCGGGTGCAATTTTCGGCCTGGTTCTGATCTGGGCTCCCGTTCTTACCATCACATTGAAGTATTTTATGACAGAACTGGTGGGCAGGTACACCATCTCCACCGGGGAGAACGTGGTGACCGCTTTTGGGCGGGTATCGGTCTCAATTGGCCCCCTGCGGTTGCCGGCGGGGTGGATCATCTGGATATTCTGGCTGTTCTTTATAGTAAGTATTGCCGGTATGAGCGGCATCTCCCTTGCTGTCGGCAGCAGCCTGTTTGGCCTGTTCCCCAATCTTTCGTATGTCACCTGGGCTCTTGTAAGCCTGGCAGCTATATGGCTTATCCTCATGCTGGGAAGCTACCGGGCTTTGGAATGGACCTCCAGGTTGCTTATGCTGGCAGTAGTGTTTTTTGTCTTTTACGCGGTATACAAGATGCCACCCGGGCCGGTGGAACTGGTCGATGCACTTACACCACCACGGGCACCGGATAACTCGTTGCGTGAACTTATCCCCTTGCTTGGCTGGGCCGGGGCGG
>JAGYNX010000430.1 GCA_018399855.1 Spirochaetota bacterium | reverse complement strand
TGAAGATATAACAGGAAACAGAAGGTATGCCGACGCGGACAACAGGTACATCTCACCAGAAAAAAGTTCGCTCATATGAACAACCAGGGCGGTCATTACGGCCCCTGACACCAGGCCCTTTATTGCAAACCAGCGTGTGGGTAAATATGGCAGTAGCAGTGGAGTGAGAAATGCCCCGGTAATCACGGCCGCAAGAGTGAGCAAAATAAAAGGCAACCCGCCCCCAATCGCTGCATCATACATGATGCCCTGCTGCTGAATTCCAAACAGCAGAAGAAACACGAGGGCAATGCCGGGAAATTTCTTAAACGCCGGAACCATTTCCATGGGTGTCAACACAAGCCGGTCAAACATGTTGAAGCGAACCGCCCGCATTTTTGGGTGGGCGGTATAATTATTCTCAATATACTCGGGAAGATGCCGTGCATCAACCGGACCAAAATAAACCCTGAAGCCGGTTGATTTCTGCACGGCGGCAGCCCGCACTCCAACCGCCCCCAGCTGTGGCACAATAATTTTTCTGTGGGACACGATCTCGTAAATTCGAGACAAGCGAATTCTTTTTATAAGTTCATCGGTACCGAAGGTGCCCTTGCCTGCCGCGCACCATACGTTGATGCCCCCGGTATCAAGCACCAGTATCCACGCGTTATCAAGGTTCGGAACTGTTCGCAATATATCAAAACTCAACTTGTAATTGGCACTTGCCAGCACCGGTGAATTTTCATCGGGATGCCCGATGGCGTAGAGGCCGGGCACTACCCTGTATTTCATTCTGAATCGTGTGAGCCTTGACCGCACCTGTCCAATCCTGTCACGAAGACTCATGCGAGGCCGCACTTTCATCACCGGCCCGCCGGCTGTCTCTACAACAGATTCAGCGAAGTGACAGTCTTCTGTATTCATGTTTTGCGGGCCTGGGGTGCACCCGCAATCAGTTTTATCAAGAACCTGCAGTGAAACGCCTGCGGGTTCAGATAATCCGGTAATTTTCATACTATTTTTTCACTCTTGTATTTCAATAGAATTTCCATATTTTTTTTAACCGCAGATGAACACAGATAATGGTATTAATTATAAAACATTCACGAATCAGCGTTAATCTGCGTTTATGCTTCGGCATCGCTCAGCACGACGTCGAGCGAAGCGGGCGGTTTCATAAATTTATTATATCACAAAATTACAACTTGACTTTATCGCATATTTACGATATACGTCAATAATATAATGGCACAGAATAAAAAAAACCAGTTTGATCAGCAGGACATAGATATTGCCCTGATAGCAAAGGCCCTTTCGCATCCTGCCCGTATTGCTATCATCAGGGCCCTTGCCAGGCGCAATACATGTATTTGCGGTGAAATAGTACAGATGCTGCCCCTCTCACAGTCAACTGTTTCGCAGCATCTCAAAGAATTGAAGGATGTGGGAATCATACGGGGCAGCATTGACGGCCCCCGCTCATGTTACTGCCTCGATCATCAGCGGCTTTCATGGTGCATGCAGAAACTGTCAGTTTTTTTTAATGAAAGCATTACCGGAATTCTACCCTGAATTAACAGCCATCATAACAAAAAATCAGCAGAAACACTCATGCTGGCACAGGGTAAAGAGGTATATGCCGTGGTCAAGGCCTCAAATGTGATGCTTGCTACCTACTAACGGATAGCCGAGAGGAGAAGGCGGAAAAATGAACCAACGCGAAACTGTACTGAGGCGGCATAAAACGTAATTCGCGTACCAAATCCCACGGTGAGAACCACCATCATGAGCACCCCGGAAAACAGGGCCACCATCAGGCGGTTTCCGGCTATCCTGTTGGCAAGACGGGTGCCAAGATCAATCAGGGGTGACTCAAGCGGTTTACTGGCAATAGAAATAGTAACATACGAGGGCCCCGTCCAGTGATATTCTTTTTGTCCGTTTTCAACTGTAAAATAGCGGGCACGTACGCCAATCACGTATTCCCCATCTTGAA
>JAGYNX010000043.1 GCA_018399855.1 Spirochaetota bacterium | reverse complement strand
TCCGGTTGAATCGAAGGAGTATACCGGGCTGGTAATCACCCCCTCCCTGTTTACCGGGATTCTCCCTGTCATGCCTGACTGTCGATACTGCGACTCGGCCATCTCTGTTTCCTTCTCCAGGTCTTCATAGTGCCGGTAAGAAACACGCAATTCGTCCATACACCCGTAAAAATTTTTTCCGATTATAACAGGCGGCAGGTCTTCACATACAAAGGCAGGTCGATACACGTTAATAAATGGCTCTTCCCTTTCGGAAACAAAAACCGATTCATGTTCTGTACCGTTTATGTATGACGACAGCTTCCCCGAAAGCCGGTCAAAGGATACCGCGAAATGATACCAGCGTCCCTCATCAAGCTCTGGAGTTCGCTGCAGGGTTACATCAACAGGCCGGTTATCCATGTTTTTAAACACGCCGCTGAAACGGGCAACGATGGTATTCCCTTCACAAAGTATCTCTATACCGTTTTTTCTTCCACTGGTATACCCTACCCGGGAAAAAAGAATACCGTTATCAGTACGTGTATTGATGCGTACACGAAACTCAATGGAGAAGGATCCCAGGTCCGCACAGTTGCTGAGCCAGAGGTTCTTGTCAGTCTGCAATTCAAGCCGGTGATCTTTCTTGTAGAACTTTGCGCACCCTTTCCCCAGGGCTTTTTTCTCTTGAGAAAACTGGAAAGCAGCATCGTTCACCCGGTAATGCTGCAGATCATCACGTACCATCTGGTGTGAGGGTGTATCAAAGGTTACCAGGAGATCAGATATCAGGGGCATCGTGGTACGTGAATAGGCAATATCCCCGAGGGTATACCCGGTGTCTCCCCCGGGCAGTTCAACCTGGCGTACGTTGAACAGGTCCAGGTCTTTACCTGAAAAAGTAATACTTCTCGTGTCCTCGTAGGTAAGAGACATGAGCAGGGGAATTGCCAGGAGTATGGCTATGGTAATACTTTTTTTCATGAAATTATTCATGCCGCCGATCCTTATTATGGAATTACTGGTTATTCTCTATATCGGCAAGTTTATCCAGTCTCCTTTGATGTCTTCCCCCTTCAAACCCGCTTTCTATGAAAGTTCGCGTGATCCTCAGGGCAAGATCAAGCCCCACCACCCGGGAGCCCAGAACAAGAACATTCGCGTTATTATGCCTGCGGGACATGTCCGCCATGAATTCGTTGGTGCACAATGCTGCCCGTATGCCCTTATGTTTATTGGCAACCAGGCTTGCGCCGATACCCGTACCGCAAATGGCGATCCCGGCATCAACCTCTCCCCGCTGTATCTTCTGTGCAACCAGTTTAATATAATCAGGGTAATCACATGATTCACCGCTGTCTGTTCCCACGTCGACAAAATCAACTTCTGTTATGGAATCCTGTATGAAACGCTTGAGTTCCACCCCGGCATGATCAGAACCGATGGCCATTTTCATTGATGTACCCCTCACAGTGTTTTAAAATGGACGCATACCAGTATAAAACGCGCCCCCTGCATAGTTGATTACAGTGCAGAAATACATTTATGTCAAGGAGAAGATATATCGGGACGCCGATACACCCGAATCGCGTCATCGAGAAAATCGGAGAACACCACGAATCTGCCATCCGGCGACACGTCAAGCCCGGTTGGCTGGTTTCCCCCTTTCCAGTATTCAACAACCTTCATTTTCACAGTATCGATCACGTATATTCTGCCCAGGTCGTATCCTTTCAGAAGATAACTCTTCGGATTGTTCTTTCCCCTGCACGACACGTACAGCATTTTCCTGTCCGGGGAAAGGGCTATGGTATTGGGATGGTCATACACGCTAATGGTTCCGGCGGAATGATCATTATCCAGCCTGTAAGAAATGACCTCGTCCCGTGACATATCTGATACAAAAAGAAGGTCTTCCTGGTACAGGGGTACCGCGTGACGCTTGGCACCAGTTGTCCCGAAAAAGGATACAATTTTATTATTGTCCAGTGATATCTTCACAATTCTCCCATTGCGGTCTATGGCGTTTTTTCTCCCGTACTGACATACGTAGAGGTGACTGCCATCCTCTGACATTGCCATCCCCCTGGGCACACCCTTTGCAGGCAACCTGAACAGTTCCCTGTATTTTTCTGCATCTATAACGGAAATATCTTTACTTTCCCAGTTAGAGAAATAAACCCTTTGACGACCCTCATCATATAACAGCACCTTTCCCCATATGCCTTTTGTCTGTACTGTTTTTTTATATTTCAGCCTCTTACTGTCAAACACGTGCAGTGCCCCGGTGTTCATCTGTGATATCCAGAGTTCTTTTTTTCTGCCTATCACCAGGCTTTCCACAAATCCCTCTTTAACTGCAAACTTTTTCGTGGGAGCTATCCGGGTAGTTTTTCCAGTATGAATATTAATGATATCAATGCCGGTATCATTCAACAAGGGAACGGCAACCCGCTGATTATCAATAAATCGCACACTCTTGGGCTGCCGCCCGGTTCTCCAGTAATGCAGAAAACGGTGACGGTTGCCTTCAGGGTCAAGCACCGCAAAAAATGGTTGTTCTTTATACAGTGAATCCCGTCCCTGCAGCATTACCCTTGCAGAGAACTTTTGATAGCCCTTCTTTTCAACGCGCAGATCAAAACCCAGCCCGTCCCTGTAGAGGGGAACCTTAAGCCGCATAGTTCGCATTGATTTATCACGTGAAATCCATGTGTATCCTGTTTTTTTATCGTTTATATATACCCGCACATTCTTCCCCGGCTGCAGGGTAAGCTGCCAGGGTATCATCTTAACCACTTCTCTCTGGGAGGACGGGGGCAGGGGCCTGTCCATCTTCCCCGTGGTAACACATCCCCCGAAAAAAACGAGACCCGCTACAATACCCGGGAACAGAATATACTCAGCTGTAATTCGTTTAAAATCGCGCATTTCCCGGCGTCCTTGGAAAGGGTATCACGTCACGGATATTCTGCATACCGGTAACGAACTGAACCGTCCGTTCAAATCCCAGGCCAAAACCGGCGTGGGGCGCCGACCCGTATCGGCGCAGGTCCAGGTACCACCAGTACTCCTCGGGGTTAAGTCCCATTTCTTTCATCCTGTCCTCAAGAAATTGCAGCCTGTCTTCACGCTCACTGCCCCCGATGATCTCACCAACGCCGGGAACCAGCACGTCCATTGCCCGTACCGTTGTATCATCATCGTTACGTTTCATGTAAAATGCCTTTATATCTTTAGGATAATTGATAACCACCACCGGTTTTTTACATTTTTTTTCAGTTAGCCAGCGCTCATGCTCTGTCTGCAGGTCACTGCCCCATTCTACAGGGTATTCGAAATTTTCACCGGAAGCAGAAAGAAGCTTTACTGCCTCGGTATATTCCATCACCTCGAAGGGGCTTTCCATGATATGCTGCAGGGTGTCAATTATCCCCTTTTTTATCCTGGTGTTAAAAAATTCCATGTCTTCTGCAGCGTGCTGCAGCGTATATGAAAAGGTGTATTTCAAAAATTCCTCGGCAAGGGCATAGTCGTCTTCAAGGGTGGCAAAAGCCATCTCCGGTTCAACCATCCAGAATTCCGACAGGTGCCTTGTTGTATTTGAATTTTCCGCCCTGAAAGTTGGACCGAATGTATATATATCACCAAGGGCCATCGACAGCATCTCACCCTCAAGCTGTCCACTTACCGTCAGGCCTGATTGTGTACCGAAAAAATCCCTGCTGTAATCAACTCCACCCTCAGCCATGGGCACCTTGTTCATGTCCAGGGTAGTCACCCTGAACATTTCACCCGCACCCTCACAATCACTTCCGGTGATCACCGGGGTATGCACATACACAAAACCTTTTTCCTGGAAAAAAGTGTGAATGGCATACGAGAGCACGTTACGCACCCTGAAAACCGCCCCGAATGTATTTGTTCTTGGCCTTAAATGGGCAATCTCACGTAAGAACTCAAAAGAATGCCGCTTTTTCTGCAGGGGAAAAGAATCCGGGTCTGCTATCCCGATCAAACTGATTCGCTGTGCCTGCACCTCGTTCTTTTGTCCTTCACCCGGTGAGGCAACAAGCCGGCCCGAAACCTCAACGCTGGCACCGGTGGTAATACGGGGCATCTCATCATACCCCTCTATACCGGCAGGCACCACCACCTGCAGGTTTCTCATGCATGAGCCGTCATTTATTTCGATGAAAGAAAAATCCTTCGACTCACGCCTGGTTCTCACCCAACCCCTGGCCAGCACATCAAAATCCTTTGATTCGGCATCAATTAGATCAACAACACGTGTTCGTTTCATACACCCACTATATCCATAGTAAAATTATACCCGTCGTTGTAGCGTTTACCATTTCCCGCTTTCAAGATATTCATTAATAGAAAGGGCAGCTTTTCTTCCTGCCCCCATGGCCTCGATCACGGTTGCCGCTCCGGTGACAATATCTCCACCGGCAAACACCCCTTTTTTCGATGTTTTCATTGATCCTTCATCAGCATTGATATTTCCCCATTTGCTTGTTTCAAGTCCGGGGGTGGTTGCTGGTATAAGGGGGTTGGGATTGTTCCCGATGGCAATAATTGCCGCATCAATATCAATGATAAATTCCGAACCATCTACAGGAATGGGACGTCTTCGCCCGGAATCATCCGGTTCTCCAAGTTTCATTTGCAGGCACTCCACCGAAGTAACCCTGCCATTGTCATCTCCAATAAAACGTGTGGGATTGGTGAGCAGCTGAAAGTTAATACCTTCTTCTTCCGCGTGATGAATTTCCTCCCCGCGGGCCGGCATCTCTTCACGGGACCTGCGGTAAATCAGGTACACATTTTTACTGCCCAGCCGAAGTGCCGTTCGTGCCGAATCCATGGCAACGTTTCCACCCCCTACCACGGCAATATTGTCCCCCTTTACGATAGGGGTATCATACTCCGGGAACCTGTAGGCTTTCATCAGGTTGGCGCGGGTAAGGTATTCATTGGCGGTATATATTCCCTGCAGGTTTTCACCCGGTATATTTAGAAACATGGGAAGACCTGCCCCTGTACCGATGAACACGGCATCAAATCCCTGGGATAAAAGATCGTTTATGGTTTCAGCCGAACCGATCACCCTGTTCAGTACAATTTCGACCCCCAGCGACTTCAGGCCATCGATCTCATACTGTACCATATCCTTGGGAAGCCTGAATTCCGGAATACCGTACACAAGCACCCCACCCGCCTTGTGCAGTGCTTCAAACACGGTAACAGAGTACCCCCTTTTAGCCAGCTCACCTGCCGCGGTTAGACCCGCCGGCCCTGAGCCGATGATGGCAACCCTCTTCTCCCTGGGTTTTTCTATCTTCACTGCGGGCAGATGCTCCTTTTCCCTTTCGTAATCGGCAACGAATCGTTCCAGCCTGCCTATAGCCACGGGTTCAAACTTTTTAGCAAGCACACACTTTAATTCACACTGGTCTTCCTGTGGGCATACCCTTCCACAAACCGCCGGCAGGGCATTGGTTTCCTTAATGATCCTGGCAGCTTCAAGAAAATTCCTTTTGGTAATTTCCAGGATGAAACCTGGTATATTTATGGCAACCGGGCATCCTTCCATGCAGGTAGGATTTTTACATTGCAGGCATCGTTCAGCTTCAAGAACTGCGGTCTCCTCGTCATACCCAAGGGGTACTTCCTGGAAATTGCGCTTTCTCACATCGGGATCTTGCTCCGGCATCTTCTGTCTTGGTATTCTTTTACTCATATCTTCCACCTTTCGGTATAATCTCTGTTCACTTGTATAAACTTTCCAATTAATTACAACACAGTCAAGTAAATAAAGGGAACAAGTTCTCATACCACCACAATAAACGGGATAAAGACAGGTATTGTTACAATCATGTAAAATTATAATTATTATGCGCTATATGTATAGCAATAGTAAATGTATATATATTATAATGAATGTAATGTAGTGCAGTCAGGGCTATACGGTGAAGTGACCGCCAGTTCTTAATATTGATTACCCGTATAAAGGCATAAAGGATTTGCTCATGAAACGACTGGAGAAGAAAACAACGGGAATAGAAAACCTTGACAGTGTGCTCAACGGGCTTCGACTGGGTGATAATGTTGTATGGCAGGTCGACCATGTTGATGACTACAAGAGGTTTGCCATCCCCCTTGCTGATAGCGCGTTACAAGAGGGAAACAGGGTTGTATATATCCGCTTCGCCGAACATGAACCCATACTGCAGCAGGGCCAGTACAGCACTATTTACACCCTTGACGCCCACAGTGGTTTTGAATCATTTACCAGCAGCATATACTCCATTATCAGGGATGAAGGTAATGGGGTATATTATGTGTTTGATTCCCTTTCCTATCTTCATTCCGCGTGGGTTAATGACCTGATGATAGGCAATTTCTTCATGGTTATTTGCCCCTATCTCTTCGACCTGGAAACCATCGCCTACTTCTCATTAATGCACAATACTATTTCATTTAATACAATCGCCGCCATTCGTGAAACAACACAGTTGCTTGTAAACATTTATAATTCAGAAGGGTATCTATATGTACACCCCCTTAAAGTCTGGAAACGTTTTTCAACAACCATGTTTTTCCCTCATCTTTTAAAGGATGATGTGCTGAAACCCATAACGGACAGTGTTGATGTAACCCGTCTTAGTACCCATATACAGAATAAAGGTTCAGAAAGCACCTTGAGAAATCTTGATTACTGGGACAGGATATTTCTTAAGGTGGACGAGGCTCTTTCCCATCCCACCTCCAATGATGAGATCGAGAATCTGCACAACAGTATATCCAGGGCTATCATAAGCCGGGATGAAAGAATTCTTGATTTAGCCAAAAAATATATCACCCTTGAAGATTTCATTCTTCTGAAGGACAGGCTTACCGGTACAGGGTATATCGGCGGCAAAACAGTGGGGATGCTGCTTGCCAGGAGTATAATCAATGCCAATTGTGACAGTGACATTCGTAACAGGATAGAACCCCACGATTCTTTTTATATAGGCTCGGATGTGTATTATACCTACCTGGTACAAAATGGCTGGTGGCACCTGTTCATGCGGCACAAGAGCGACGAAGAATATTTTTCTGCCGCGGCAGAGTTACACGACCTGTTGCTGCATGGAACATTTCCCGAATCAATAAAACAGAAGTTTCAAACTATTATTGAATATTATGGACAATCGCCCATTATTATACGCTCCAGCAGTCTTCTTGAAGACAGTTACGGAAATGCCTTTGCGGGAAAATATGAGAGTTACTTCCTGGTCAACCAGGGCTCCCCAGAAGACCGTTTTGCCGCGTTTGCCGATACGGTAAGAAAAGTATACGCCAGCACAATGGGTGTTGAAGCCCTTGAATACCGGCATCGACGTGGCCTGGACAAGCAGGACGAGCAAATGGGACTTCTCGTGCAGCGTGTGTCAGGATCATATCATGGAGAATATTATTATCCTGATATGGGTGGGGTGGGTTTATCCTATAATACATTCGTCTGGGACAATGAAATCAATCCTGATGCAGGCATGTTGCGACTGGTAGCCGGCCTTGCCACCCGGGCGGTAAACAGGGTTGAGGACGACTACCCCCGAATTATCTCGCTGGACAGGCCCATGCAAAAACCTCACGGCAGCACCGAGGACGAAAGAAATTACTCTCAGCATGAAATTGACATACTTGATATTCCACAAAACCGAATACGCACCCGGCACATTCATGATTTAATCAACATGAATAATATTAAAAGCCTTAACCAGATCGCCACCCGCGACACTGAGCTTGAAATCGACATGCGCAGACATGGAAATTCTGAAAACCAGGCATGGATAATTGATTTTGACAACTTTATTGAGAATACACCATTTGCTTCCCAGATGAGAAGTATACTGCAAACCCTTGAAGATGCGTATGAATATCCCGTGGATATCGAGTTTACCGTAAATTTTACCGAAGATAACAATTATCGCATCAATATTGTTCAATGCAGACCCCAGCAGACAAAATGGGAAACTGCCCCTGTTGATATTCCGGAAAACCTGCAGCATGACGATTATTTCATTTCCTCCCCCGGTCATTTTCTTGGTGGAAACGTAGTACTGCCTGTTACACGGGTAATATATGTAAATCCCGGTAATTACGCCTCCCTGAACCAGACTCAAAAGTATGATATTGCCCGTTACATTGGTAAACTAAATCGTCTTACACCTGGCAGGAACGAACGATCTGTTATGCTGATGGGTCCGGGCCGGTGGGGAACAACTACACCATCACTTGGTATTCCCGTAAGATTTTCTGAGATAAACAATACTTCAATCCTGGTGGAAATGGCTCTAATGGGAGACGACTTCGTCCCCGAATTATCCTATGGAACACATTTTTTCCAGGACCTTGTGGAATCAGAAATATTCTACATCTCCCTTCTACCGGAAAAGAAAGATGTACTATTCAATCTTGATTTAATTGAAAAATATTATGTTTCACTTGAAACTTTCCTTGACGACGGGGAAAAGTATTCATCTATAATCCAGGTATATGATGATATACCCTCTTTATATCTCATGTCTGATATCAGGCAGCAGAAGGTAGTATGCTTTTTTATGGATAAACGCTGACTATAGCACCAGTTAACTTGACATTTCTCCACATCTCGAATAATTTAACATATTTGTAACATTTCTCTTTTATCAGGCTGGCAAAAACCATTGACATTCAACCCTGATTTTCTTTTTTAGTAATACTATATTCTATTATAAGCATAACTAATCTAACAAGGAGCAACTCGACATGTCACTTATTAATGAAATAGTAGAAAAAGTCAAAAAGATCGATCCAGAGCAAAAAGAATTCATCCAGGCAGTTGAAGAGGTAATGCATTCACTTGAACCCACTATTGACAAGCACCCGGAATATGTGAAGGCAAATATTTACGAACGTATCGTTGAACCTGAACGAACAATTATTTTTCGCGTACCGTGGACTGACGACAAGGGCAATGTTCACGTAAACAGGGGATTCAGGGTGCAGTTCAACAACGCCATTGGCCCATTCAAGGGTGGACTTCGATTCCATCCATCCGTTAATCTTGGAATTATCAAGTTTCTGGGATTTGAACAAATTTTCAAAAATGCACTTACAACCCTCCCAATGGGTGGTGGTAAAGGTGGTTCAGACTTCGATCCCAAGGGAAAATCTGACATGGAAGTTATGCGATTTACCCAATCTTTCATGAGAGAATTATACAGGCATATTGGCCCTGAAACCGACGTACCAGCTGGAGATATTGGTGTAGGCGGTCGTGAAATCGGCTATATGTATGGATATTACAAGAAGATACGAAATGAACATACGGGCGTATTAACCGGCAAAGGTCTCGATTATGGCGGAAGCCTCATCAGACCAGAAGCAACAGGATACGGCGCGGTATATTTTGCCGCCGAGATGATGAAAACCCGACAGAAAGATTTTAACGGGAAGGTTGCCATTGTCAGCGGATCTGGTAATGTTGCACAGTATACAACTGAAAAGGTCAATGAACTGGGCGGCAAAGTTATTTCTCTCAGCGATTCAAGTGGAACTATTATTGACGAATCAGGCATCGACGATGAAAAGCTCAAATTCGCCATGGATCTTAAAAATGTCAGGCGTGGCCGCATAAAAGAATATGCTGAGAAGTACAACGTATCCTACTACGAAAATAAGACTGTATGGGAAGTAGTAAAAGAACAGGGCATAAAGCTTGACATGGCATTCCCGTCCGCGACACAGAATGAAATTGACGGCCCATGCGCAGAAGCTCTTGTTAAAAACGGCTGCTACTGTGTGTCTGAAGGTGCGAATATGCCATCAACCCCTGAAGCCATTAAGATTTACATGGACAACGATGTTCTCTATGGCCCGGGTAAAGCAGCGAACGCCGGTGGAGTTGCTACTTCTGGACTTGAAATGTCACAAAATAGTCTCAGATTTTCATGGTCACGTGAAGAAGTTGATGATAAACTTCAAACTATAATGCGCAATATTCACAATTCATGTCTTGAAGCATCAGAAGCCTATGGACAGAAAGGGAATTACATGATGGGTGCGAATATTGCCGGATTTACAAAGGTTGCCAATGCAATGCTGGCATATGGGATCGTTTAAATCCCCCGTGATGCAAATCAATGGCAAACATTTTACTAAAGGAGTGATGGTGTGCATATAATCAGTGAAAACAGTATAATAGCAGATAGTATTGGCAAAATGGTAGTTGCAGCACCATATGTTGCTGAGCACCGAAAAGCAGGACAGTTCATTATTCTACGTATCGATGAATACGGAGAGCGTATCCCGCTTACGATAGCTGATGCTGATCCTGGCAAAGGCACCATCACCCTTTATTACCAGGTGGTGGGAAAAACAACGCGACAAATGCAATTGCTGAAAGAAGGGGAATCTATTCAGGATATAGCAGGTCCTCTCGGTCATCCAACGGATATCAAGAATTACGGTACCGTTGTGTGCATAGGAGGGGGCATAGGTATCGCGCCTGTGTATCCCATCTCCGCAGCCATGAAAAATGCCGGGAATCGGGTGATAAATATTATCGGGGCCCGAAACAAGGACATTCTCATTCTTGAAGATGAGCTGAAGGCAATCGGTGATGAATTCATAGTATGTACCGATGACGGCAGCCACGGGAAAAAAGCATTTGTCACAGAAGCACTACAGGAAGTAATCAACTCTGAGAAGGTTGACCTGGTAGTGTCTGTCGGACCGGTACCCATGATGAAAGCGGTCAGCAATATGACCAGTAAGCTGAATATCAAGACCATGGTAAGCCTCAACACCATCATGATCGATGGAACCGGCATGTGCGGTGGCTGCAGGGTAACTGTAGGCGGCGAAAAAAAATTCACCTGCGTTGATGGCCCCGAATTTGACGGGCACCAGGTTGATTTCGACGAACTCATGGTTCGCCTGGGAACCTACAAGGAAGAAGAAAAGCAGTGCATGGACCATTTCAACCATGAATGCCAGATGCATGGAATGGAGTAGAACATGGGAAATGGTACAGAATTAACACTCATTATATTAACGCATTAAAAAAGCGGCCTTCCAGGCCGCTTTTTTATTAAC
>JAGYNX010000429.1 GCA_018399855.1 Spirochaetota bacterium | reverse complement strand
TACATCCTTGAAAACCAGGAATACTGAAGGCAACCATCTCATGAAAAGAACCATCTATGTTCTGTGTGTAATAGTCATTACCTCCTGCCTTGTTTCAATCAGTGCCGGTGCTGACAGCAGGGAAGATATACAGCGGTACATTTATCACCTCAACCGTTCCTTTCCCCGTTCTACCCAGCTGGTCATCGTACTTCCGGAAAAGAACACCGATACCCGGTCACAACTGTACGCACTGGAAAAACATAACTCCACCTGGCACACGGTTATTAACGGTGTACCAGCAACTAACGGGCAAAACGGCTTTGCCCCTCCGGGGCAGAAGCGAGAGGGGGACGGGAAGACCCCGTCCGGCATTTTTAAAATCGCATATGCCTTTGGGTACGCCCCTTCATGCAGCACAGGCCTTGACTACCGTCAGGCGACCGAAAAGGACGTCTGGATCGACGACCCCCGGTCAGATAATTACAACCGATGGATAACCGGCTCACCCGGCAACTACTCACATGAGAAAATGAAGAGGAAGGATCACCTTTACAAGTATGGTATCGTAGTTAAATACAACATGGACCCCATCGTGAAGGGAAAGGGAAGCGCCATTTTTATTCACGTGTGGAGATCACCGGGCAAACCTACGGCAGGGTGTATCGCGGTTTCCGAGGAAACAATACAGAAGCTGCTGTCATTTTTGGATAAGCGTCAACAGCCTGTTATTGCTATGGGACTACTATAAGTATAATTTTTGACTGGAAGTAAACAGGCGGCCATAACAGCCGCCTGTAACCAATTGTTTCTATTATTCCCCTGCCCCTTCTTTCATGGCATAATCCATAAGCTGCTCCTTGGCAGCCTGCATTTCAGGGTATTCCTTGTAGTCGGGATCATTCTTTCGGTACTCGCTTACTTTTTTGAAATTTCTCCTGAAGAATTTCTGAAGGTCGGAAAAATCTTCAACATTATGTTTTTCTAAAAGTGCATTTTCTTCTTTCTTGTACTGTTCATACATATCTTTTGCTTCGCTATAGGATTTACCCTTAAACTTTGGCCAGTATTTTTCCATCATCAGGGCATCTGCATCTTTGTAGAAGTTTACGTATTTCTCAACCGTGACCTCTGTATCTTTTTTTTCCACTTTTTTGCTCTTTGTCTCAGAACTGTCCTGTCCGCAGGATACCAGCAAGAAGGACAACAAAACGATCAATGCTAATGCTGCTTTCTTCATAATTGTTTCTCCTTTAATAAATATTGTAAACACGCGTAAGCCCGGATATTATCTTCAACGCTGACGATATTACAAGTGTTTTTCCATGCATGCCTGAGCGCACATCCGTAAATATACTTGAAATAATCCCCCCGTGCGCCTTTTGTGTACAAAAGGCCCCGCGGCCACGCGCATCATGCGAACATCTGACAATACCCGGATATACAAATGACACTTATTAACCTGCAACACATACACCTGGCCTTCGGCGGCCCTGCCCTGCTTGATGGCAGCAACCTGCAGATCAACGAAGGCGACAGGATCGCCCTGCTGGGACGAAACGGCACGGGTAAATCATGTCTCATGAAAATAATCAATGGTGACATAGAACCTGATTCGGGGACGATTCTGAAAGATAGTCATATTAAAACGGCCCTTCTTTCACAGGAGGTTCCCGAACACATGACCGGTACCATATACGATGTCATCGCGGGGGGTCACGTCCCTGTTCTTGACGATCAGCACGATGAACAGCACAAGCACCTGCAGACAGAAAAAACCCTCTCAATGCTGGGGGTTAACGGGGATGCTGAAACCGCCACCCTCTCGGCAGGCATGAAACGCAGGGTTCTCCTGGGGCGTGCCCTGGTGGATGATCCCGACATTCTACTTCTTGATGAACCGACCAACCACCTGGACATGGAATCATGCGATGCCCTGCTTGCCGCGATTGACTCTTTCGACGGTGCGGTGGTAATGGTTACCCATAACGAGATGTTTCTT
>JAGYNX010000428.1 GCA_018399855.1 Spirochaetota bacterium | reverse complement strand
TTTTGAAAATATGATGATACCCTTTTTTTCAGTGATCCTGCTTTGCCGATATAGATTATGCGGGCATCGCTGTTTTTCATCAGGTATACGCCGGGTTGGTTGGGCAGGGTGGATATAGTCTTTTCTAATTTCTCATGCACGTGGTTCATTCTTCTCGCGAATTGCTTTTACTTTTTCAATATAGCTCATGGTGAGCTGATGTTCTGGATTAATCTCAAGTGCCCGGTTAAACATAGCTGCCGACTTTTCGTATTCTCTTATCCTGGCGTAGGCAACGCCAAGGTTGAAAAAACTACCGAAACTATCGGGCTTAAGTATAATGACCGTGTTGAAAAGGGTGATTGCATTTTCAATTTGGCCGGTTTTAAGTGTAGACACGGCCATTTTAAAGATATCTGACAGGTCATCTTTCTGGTTAAGCTCTTCGATGTCTTTCTCCCTTGAGCGTAACTCTTCAATAAGGGTGTTGAAGGATGTTGCCAGTTTACTGAAATCCCTGTCGGCATTTGGATTCAGTGTAACCGAGAGATCACCTTCAGCCGCCTTTCGCATACTTCCTGAAAGGTTGTCAACGAACATGGTTATATTATGAGTAAACAGTAGAACCAGGAATATTACCACAACCATGCTTATAGAGGTAATAATCAGTACGCGTATTTTCATGGTGTGTGAAGATTCTTCAAATTTTCTAAGTATGGCTAGAGCATTATAGGCCGGTGACTGCATCATAACCACGTGGTTTTTTTTGTCACCGGGTAAGGGGAAAAATACGTTCTGCCAGGCATGGCCGTTTTTCGACCGGATTTCAGTGTCCACAGATATCTCTGTCAATCCCCGTCGTATTATTTCACCGGATCGTGCTTCACTGAGGGCTGTTCCCTTTTTGAAGGTGGCCGCCAGCTCGGGATTGGCCATCACTATCTCGGATAACCTGTAATAATTATCATCGCTGGTACGGGTAAAGATATACAAACCTACTGGCTTCTCAATGGCAAACATTTGTGAGTTTCTGAGTGCACGGGAGGGCGACAGATGGGATGGTGAATTCTTTATGTCATGTAATATCCATTCAGCCTTGTGGGTAAGATATTCTTTCTGCTTTTGCTGTACAATAACCTGAAAATCGCGGCTGTTTGAAGTAATAACCTCATTGAGGATCATGGCATTGATACACGTGGCAGTAAGAATAACCAGTATTATTATTATGGGATACCTTGTTGCCATCCCTGTTTTTGTTGGTAGAAGTTTATGTAACATGTAGCCAGCCAGGTTGTATTCAGTTTGTTTTCAATGATTCATCTTTATCTTCAAAAGACACGGGGAGGGTAACGATAAATCTACTGCCTTCTCCCGGTTTGCTTTCCACGTCGATTTCCCCGTTGTGCAGTTCAATGAAACGTTTACAGATGACCATTCCAAGCCCCGAACCACTTTCACCACGTGTGCCGTTTCGTTGCAGGTAGGAAAATTCGTCAAAAATATCCTTTATGTCTTCATCGTCTATGCCTGTTCCGGTGTCGTCTATTGATACCTGTATACTGTTGTCGATGTACGTGGTATGAATTGTTATAGTGCCATTTTCGGTAAATTTTATGGCGTTACTGATGATGTTATTGAGCACCTGTAAAATTTTTATCCTGTCAATTGTAATAGTAGAATCTTCAAGGTTGCTCTCGTATATAATTTTATTGTTTTTGTCCTGGGCGAGAATCTTGAAGTTGTTTATACTGATCTGCACTAGCTCATTGATGTCGGTTGTCTCGTAGTTCAACTGAATGATACCTGACTCGATTTTTGATATATCCAGAAGTTCGTTAACCAGGGAATAAAGGTTGTCAGAAATATCACGGATAATACCCAGGTACCTGTGCTGGCGTTCATTGAGATCGCCTTTTTTCATCAGGTAGTTTACATACGCCCCAATGGTTGCAAGGGGAGATCGCAGGTCATGTGATACCACTGATATGAATTCATTCTTCAGT
>JAGYNX010000427.1 GCA_018399855.1 Spirochaetota bacterium | reverse complement strand
ACCTTACACTATGGGCATTAAACGGTTTCATACAGGGGATGGGGTGGCCTCCATGCGGTCGATCAATTGGGCACTGGTACAGTGTTCGTGAACGGGGAACAGTGTTCGCCATATGGAATATCGCCCATAACATCGGGGGTGGTCTCGCGGGAATCATTGCCGCCAACGCGGCGGCCAAATGGGGCTGGCAGTCTGCTTTTTACGTACCCGGTGTACTTGCCGTTATATGCGCCATCTACCTGTTCTGGCGTCTTCGGGACACTCCACAGTCAGTGGGACTGCCCCCAATAGAAGAATACAAGGACGATTTTACCGAGTATGAACGGGAACATGGCCTGAAGGAGAAAGAACTTTCCACAAGAGAGCTTTTTATCGACAACATTTTCAAGAACAAGCTGCTCTGGCTTGCGGCTATGGCCAACTTCTTCGTGTACATAGCCCGTTACAGCATGCTTGACTGGGGGCCGGTGTACCTCAGGGAGATCAAGGGGGCCACACTTGAAGGAGGGGGGCTTGCCATTCTTATACTTGAATTCGGGGGTATACCCTCTACCCTTCTTTTTGGCTGGCTTTCGGACAAGCTTGAGGGACGCCGCGCCATGGTGAGCCTCTTGTGCATGATCCCCATACTGGGAGCATTCTGGGGTATCCTGGTGAACCCCCCGGGGAACCTGTGGTTTGACATGACCATGCTGGCCATCGTGGGATTTTTCGTCTACCCGCCGGTGATGATGCTGGGGGTTATGGGTCTTGACTTTACCAGCAAAAAGGCAGTGGGCACCGCCGCCGGTTTCATCGGCATGTTCGGCTACATGGGAAGAACCGCCCAGGCCAAGGGCTTCGGCTGGATGGCTGATTACTTCACCCCCCTGTATGGCAAGGAATTCGCGTGGGAACTGGTAATCTACGCCATCCTCGGGTGTACCTTCATGTCCATCATCCTGCTGTCATTCAGCTGGAACGTTAAACCGAAACGGTAAGTAGAACCACAGAGGCGCAGAGGTACAGAGAAAGGCAAAGAAATAGTAATATTTAAAAAATATAATATATTTTTTCTTTCTTCGCGCACTTTGCGTTCTTCGCGACTTAGCGGTAATCCTTGTAGATAACACCTCTGTACCTCTGAGCCTCTGTGGTATTATTTATTAAGTTTACTGAGATTATTCACCGTGACGGTTGATGTAGGCATCCACATTGAATTTGCGTTTGCAGCCGTTTTCGTTCATGTAGCGGATCTTGCCGAAGATTGGGCGTTCTTTCCAGGCACGGTCGTGTACTCCTCCCATTGACCAGGCGATGCCGGTGTAGCCGTTGGGGTCACGGCCGTCAAGCTGGTAACGGTCGTTCAGGTAGATGGCGTATTCCATGGCCTGTTCGGGGGTCTCTGTCCATTCAAGTATTTTCTTGGCCCAGTACATGCGCATGTAACCGTGCATCCTGCCCGTGTGCACCATCTGCCGCTGGGCGGCGTTCCACAGGGGCTCATGGCTCTGACCCCTTTCCAGTTCTTCCAGTGAATACGTGTATTCCCGGGTATCATGGCGGTGTTCGTTCAGCGTCTTCAAAGCCCATTGAGGGAATCCCTCTACTTTATCATAATTATCGTTATACAGGCAGAAATTGTCCGAGAGTTCACGGCGCACGATGAGCTCTTCCAGGTAGGCATTCTTCGCTTCCTGCGGTGATGCTGACTCACGTACCGCAAGTGCAACCCGTTGGGGAGATATCTGTCCGAAATGAAGATAGGGGGACATCATGGATACCGCATCCAGGTTGGGATCATTTCTATCCAGGTGATACCGGAAGAGACGGGTTTCAATGAAATCATCAAGCATGGCAGCGGCAGCCTTCTCACCGGGATGTATCCATGTAACCTCTTTTACGGTATCATCAACCCTGAGGCTTTTATAAAGAGCATCCCAGTCATTGGGGGCGGCATTCACGTTCTGCCCTGACGCTTCTATTTCCGGAAATTCATGCAGG
>JAGYNX010000426.1 GCA_018399855.1 Spirochaetota bacterium | reverse complement strand
TGCATGGCGCCTATTTCTGTTCCGGGAGCCATTACCGCGTAGTGCGATGCCAGCATTATATACGCCCCTGCCGAAGCAGCCTGTGCCCCCCGGGGATAGGTATACACGATTACGGGTATCTCCGATGCAAGAATTTCCTTGATGATATCCCGCATGGCTGTCATCAGCCCGCCTGGTGTATCCATCTGCAGCACTATAAACTGTGCCCCTTCATCGTTGGCCTTTTGTATTGAATTTATAATATGATCTGCTATAATTGGGTTAACAGAACCATCAAGCTTTATTATGGAATATGTACCTTCGGCATGGAGTGAGACATTGCCTGCTGTGAAAATGATTGCCAGCATAAGAAGGACAAATAGAGTTTTTTTCATGAAATAATTCTCCAGGTAATTAGATATAGACATATTGATCAGAGTCTAAATAATAGTAACACTTTGGTATCATGTCAAGTGTAATGTACATATTCAGCTACAAATCATTTGCACCGATAAGAATAGTACGCGTCAATTACGCTGAAAAAATTTTAACCACAAACGGATACAGATATGGATAACAACAGCATACATACACACAGAAAGATCCTGAATGTTTCACTGACAATTCTCCTGTCATTTGCCATGGTATTCTTTAGCACTATGTCAGTGTATTCCCAGAAAGACGACAACACCCCCGTGGAAAAAACGGAGAAACAGGAACCAGCCAACAAACCGACAGAAAAAAAAGCCGCTGACGACACCGCGGCAAAAGAGAAAGCCACAGCAGACAAGCCCGAAGAGAATGAAAAAAAAGATAAGAAAAAAGCAGATAAAAAGACAGAAGAGAAACCTGACCAGGAAGAAAAACATGTCAAAATGATAGAAAAAACATTAAAATACGGCGTTCACAAGAACAGGGCCCATGCCATTAAAATGATCCTTTCACTTAAAAAAGATTCCAGCAAGAAACACCTGGTAGAGCTCTTAAATGACCAGATGAAAACCGAAGAGAACGTGGAAGTAAAGAAGACGGCTATCACTACCGTGGCGGAAATCGGCGACACCAGCGCCATGCCATGGATTCTTGATTCCATTGATGATAAATCTGACGATGTTCAAATCGCGGCCGTGTATGCCATAAAAAGAATGAAATACACTGCCGCAAAGGATACGCTCATAAAGAAATTCAAGGAACAGGACTTGAGTGAAAACAATAATCTCATCGAGGCCCTCGTCCAAACACTTGGTGAACTGGATGCACCAGAGATCACAGGTTACGTTATAGAATCCATCAAGGATACCCAGACAACAAACAGTAACCGCCAGTTGCTGGTACTGTTTCTCGGAAATGTGAAATCACAAGAAGCAAAAGATTTTTTAGTAGAGCTTCTTAAAGATTCACATGAGAACAAGAGAATCAGGGCATACGCCGCCAATTCACTGGGTCGCATTGGTGATCCCTCGGTGGCCACTCATATCAACAAGGTTATCGACGAGATTGAAACCTACCCCTTCAAAAAGAGAAAGACCTTTTACAACCTTCATATATACTGTGTGGCTGCCCTGGTGAAACTTGGTGACGAGAGTGCTATTCCCCGTCTTGAAAACGCGCTGCAAAGCGACAACGCGGTGGTTCGTTTGCGTGCCATCAAGTTGATACAGGAATTGAAGAACAAAAGAACGATTGACATTTTAAAATACAAAATGGAATATGATCCCAGTCCAAAAGTACAAAAAGCCGCCAAAGAAGCGCTAAAAGAGATGGGTGTTGACGAAGATAAAGAAGATGATGAAAAATGAAAACAGCACGAATCACCTTATTATACCTAAACAGGTACTGTTATTATTTATATCAATAGCGGTATCTGCTTTTATTATCGTTGTATTTATTGACCTCGTATTATTCCCGGTAATAATGTTCGCGGTTAACAACAAGGAGCTTTTTACCAGCCTGGTGAAAATATTCTCCGTAGCCGGACTTATACTAATGGTGGCCTATGGCGTATTATACCGGAT
>JAGYNX010000425.1 GCA_018399855.1 Spirochaetota bacterium | reverse complement strand
CATCGACGTGCTGTACCGTGAGGGGATGGTGTACCCGGAAGACGTGGGGATAGATGATGCTCCCCTTCCCAACGAGTACTTTATACTGCGTAACGGCCACAAGAGTGCCCTCACCAGGTACAGCGATATGGAACAGCTGCTGCAGATCGTGGAAAAACGCAGGGCCTACGGTATAAACCCGCGAAACGCCGAGCAGACCTTCTCACTTGATGCCCTGACAAACCCGGATGTAAGCCTGGTAACCCTTTCGGGCAAGGCGGGGACGGGAAAGACCCTCATGGCCCTTGCCGCCTCCCTGGAGGTGCGCCGTGAGTACAAGCAGATACTGCTTGCCCGTCCCATCATACCCCTGTCAAACCGGGACATCGGCTACCTGCCCGGTGACATCAACAGCAAGATCGACCCTTACATGCAGCCCCTGTTTGACAACCTGTCGGTGATAAAGAACCAGTATGACGAAATGTCCCAGGAGTACCGCCGTATCACCGACATGGTGATCAACGAGAAGCTTCTCATAATGGCACTTACCTATATTCGGGGACGCAGCCTGTCCAAGGTGTATTTCATCGTTGACGAGGCCCAGAATCTCACCCCGCACGAGGTGAAGACCATCATCACCAGGGCAGGGGAGGGCACCAAGGTGATATTCACCGGTGACCCCTACCAGATAGACACCCCCTACCTGGATTCACGCAGCAACGGGCTCACCTACCTCATCGACAAGATGAAGGGTCAGAGCATATACGCCCACGTCACCCTTGAGAAGGGAGAACGCTCAGAACTGGCCGACCTGGCTTCCAGCCTGCTGTAAAGCGGGCATTTGGTGGGCATTAAGCGTAACAGGGGGTTCGCACGGCATCTTGACTACGCTCGATAACCGGTGCTAATATATGTTTCATGGTTACTATTGATGGCCTATTGCTTAAAAGCCCCCTAAATCCCCCCAGGGGGGACTTTTAAAGGATATCATTATGAAATATGATTTTTGATAATACTAATGGAATCATAATGATAGATTAAAATAGCCACAGATATACACGGATTTCACAGATATTATTGTAGATATTACAAATCGTTGAAAAAATCTGTGAAACCTGTGTGTATACTTCGACACCGCTCAGTACATGTCTAGCGAAACTGATGGCTAAAAGTCGCATATCGGACTTTATCATAGGTTATATGTAGAGGTCGTGAAGTCCCCCGTGGGGGGATTTAGGGGGCAGGAGGGTCAGAGCTCCATCCTCTTGAAGACCTCCATGGCCTCGTATTCGGCCATGCCAAGCGAATCGTAGAGTTCGGCGGTGCCGCGGTTACGGGCCTCCGAACGCTGCCAGAATTCCCTGCTGTCAACACCGGGAAACAGGGGCCGGTCTTTCTGGGACTGGTGCTTGAATATGGCACGCCGCTTGCGCTGCAGCTCGGCGGGGCTTAGTGGCACCGCCATGTCAACGTCGGCGATGCCCCATTCCTGCCAGGCACCACGGTAGAGCCACACGTAGCAGTCTTTCATCCACTTTTCTTTTTCAAGTTTCTTCAACGCCGCCAGTACCGCCTGGAAGCACACCCGGTGGGTGCCGTGGGGATCAGAGAGGTCACCGGCGGCGTATACCTGGTGGGGCTGTATCTCCTGCAGAAGATCCATGATGATCTTCACGTCCTCGTCGCTTAAATTTTTCTTCTTTACCGTACCCGTCTGGTAGAAGGGCAGGTTGAGAAAATGCACGTGGGAGTCGGGAATACCCACGAAGCGGCAGGCCGCCTTGGCCTCACCCTCACGGATGAGCTTCTTGATGGCCAGCACGTCGTCGCTGTCGGTATCGGTGGGCTTCTTGCGTAAGATGGATTCCCGCACCCGGTTGTAGAACTCAACCGCCTCGGTGTAGGGACGGTCAAACTCGGTGACCAGGTCGCTGACAAAATCGGTGAAGCGCACCACGTCGTCGTCGAACACGGCGATGTTGCCCGAGGTCTGGTAGGCCGCGTGCACCTGGTGGCCGT
>JAGYNX010000424.1 GCA_018399855.1 Spirochaetota bacterium | reverse complement strand
GCGCTTTGATGCTTCTGGTTTTGTTGAGGAATGGTATCCTGCACTTATGAAGAAGGTTGGTAAAAATGCTGATCTTGAACATGAACTGCAGCAAAGATATCCAGAAATATTGACCGGTGCATATGAATGTGAAAAAATACAGGATGTAAAACGAAATAAAATTGTCACAAGAATGAGAAACAAACTTCTGATCCAGGTGCAGCGGGGATTTTCTATTGATCCTGACTGCGTACTTTTTTGTATGATACACCGTGTAGCCGAACAAAAGGGGTTTCAACTTCTGCTGGAGTCCTCTGATGGTATATTTAATACACTTGGTTTCCAGGGTATCATAGGGGGGTCTGTTGCTTCGGGTGATGATAGCGGCTACAAGATTGCTGACGGTCTGTTGCAGCTGAATGGATATTATCCTGATAAAGTATCGGTGAACATGGGTTTTCAGGATGTTAGTATACCGTTGCTGTCGTCTGACGTGTTTCTCATGCCGTCAATGAACGAGCCAGGTGGGATATCACAGCTTGAGGCCTTCGCATGTGGATGCCTTGTAGTTGCCCGGGCTACGGGTGGCCTCAGGGATACCGTGTTCCCCATCCGTGAAAAGGCGGGTGAAGTGGCCGGCAACGGGTTTCTTTTCTCCGACTTTACGGCGTGGTCATTTTACGATGCCATGGAGAGATGCATGAACTTTTACAGGTATGCGGATGAAAATGTCAGGTATGCAGCACAGGTAAACGCGGAAGAATCAGTCTATTTCTGGGACACCCCTGCCAGGAAGTACCTGGAAACAATTTACTCACTTAAAGAAATTGTTCGGATACTTGATTGATAACACAAGGGTGTATACTATAAATATACATGTATACATAATAAAACAGACGGGATGAAGATTCATCCCGACCTTGTAAAAAGGGCCTTCCATTAACACTGTGCCATAGTGAAAAAGGAAGACCCTGGAGTGTAAAATGATGTACTATATTCTTCGGCCTTAATACTGTAAAAATTGAATAAAAAATAACGGTAGAAGAATGAAAAACAGCATAAAAATAATTATGCATACCTGTCTTTTTTTTATTTTTGCCGTGACAATATCCTGCTTTTCCGGAAATTCGGTAAGGGATGCAGGCACGGTGAATAAGATTGCGTCAGAGATGAATGGAGAACTAGTCATACCACGTGACGCGAATAAAATCTGCGTGCCGACTTTTAGAAATATTACCGGGACGAAGGGTATTGAAAAATATCTCAGCCGGGAAGTTAGAACACGTATCAATATTGACGGCCGACTGGTAGTGGTAGACAGTGACAATGGGCCCCAGTTGCTGTTATCGGGTACGATAACTGAATACCAGCTGCAGGATGTCAGGTTTGATGAGTTTGGCAGGGCGGTTAAAAAAAGGTTGCGTATAGTAGCACGTGTCACACTATCAGGAACAGCCAGGGGAAAGGTTGTGTTCAGAAATAAATCGGTACAGGCTTTCAAAAGTTATTCTGATATACATCCCCCCATCACCTCTGAACTGGAGGTGCGTACCGAGGTGTTGAACCAGCTGGCTGAGAGAATAGAGCTGCAGACAATTCGAGGCTGGTATACGGAACTGCAGACGGCGATTGAAAGGGTGAAGAAAAAATAATGGCATATAAACGATACCCCACATGGAAGCAGCTCAACGAGCGACTTGGGGCGAAAAAACTGGACAGGATATACTGTTTCATAGGGGAAGAGGAAGGAGAGAAAGACAGGTCGGTTGCATCTATCGGCCGACTTTTATTTGGCACCGCCGAAAGAGAACAGTGGGATTTACAGCTGTATCACGCGGAGGATTATTTCAGTAATGCCGTGGAAGCAGTAGTATCGCAATCGATGTTCAGCAGTAAAAGTCTGGTTGTTGTGCATGGTATTAACCGGCTGCAGGTGACCAGGGAGAACAAACAGCTGGTAAATGAGATGGTTGAGGGGCTGCCCTCGACAACCGTGGTTGTGCTGACATCTGATGAGAACAAA
>JAGYNX010000423.1 GCA_018399855.1 Spirochaetota bacterium | reverse complement strand
CGTGATAAGGCTTCTTTTACCTGTTCTGTATTCAGCGAAGTTGCTTCAACCAGCCTGCAGTTGGGGCACCAGTCGGCGGTAAATTTTACCAGGGTTATTATACCCTTCTCCCTGTTGCGATACAATGTATCAATTGAGAATGTGTTGCTCTCAATCGTGGTCTGTGAAGCGGCTGATTCGGGGGAAGAAAGATAACGAAATGATATAACCTCCCCCATGGTAATGATCAGTAATAATATGACAAGGGACACCAGCCGTTTTCGTGCAGGCTGGCCGGGGCCCGCGTATCGCCCGTACTGCCAGAGTGCCAGTGATACAAAGAAGAGAAACCACAGCATGGAGTACCGGGAACCCGGATCAAGTATACCCAAAAGGTATATCACCGTGGCACCCAGGAGAAATGCCATGATATGCTCGAAGGTGATCATCCAGTTTCCCGGTGCAGGAATGTAGCGCATGAGCCCGGGACGAGCGGTCAGAACCAGGTAGGGCAGGGCCATACCCGCGCCAATACTCATAAAGATCACGAAAATAACGTAGGGGGGCTGCAGCATGGCCCATGCCAGTGTACCCCCCAGGAAGGGTCCGCTGCATGGTGTGGCAAGCAGGGTGGCAAGCAGCCCTTTCAGGAAAGAATCAAGGTATGGATTACCCTCGTGGTCAGCTGACCTGGCGGCGAAGGAAGGTACGTTAAGAGTAAAGACACCGAACATGGATAGGGCCATGGCAAATATTATCGTGATCATGGCCACAAGGAACCATTGCTGCTGAAAAAGTTCACCCCAGTTGTAGCCGGCAAATGTGGCAAGCGCCGCAAGGGCCGTAAATGACGCAAGAATACCTCCCGAGAAAAGAAGTCCCATGAGGGTAACCTGCCGCCTGTTCTTTCCCGCGTGGGTTATAATGCTCATAACCTTCAGGCTTACCACGGGAAGAACACACGGCATAAAGTTGAGAATAAAGCCGGCAATTATGCCGAATATGATGGCGGTCAGTATGGTGTTAACCGGTGAGGTATGAAGATAACGGGTTTTAAGCCCCTCAATGGTTACAGGACTGTCACTTTTACCGGGTACATCTTTGGTTGCCTGGGCAACCCGTGGTGTATGGGCAGATTGTACCTGTTCATTATCGAACACGGTGGCCGGTTTCTCCGGGGAGACGACGGATATCTTTTGGGTGGCAGTTTTTCGCAACGGGATACATGCCCCCTCGTCACACAGCAGGGCGTCAACGGTAACTTCCACAGAATACTGTCCCACGGGCAGTGACGATGCGGTCGAGAAGGGAATGGTGATGGAGGTGGACTCTTCGTATATGTTGACATGTTTTCCCTCACCGGGAGCCACGTACCTGGTGCCACTTTCAAACACGGGTTTTCCAATGCCAATCTTATCTGGGGACTCAGTGAAAAGCATGGTTGCTTTGCCGGTTCCCGGTCCCTTGGGATTGGCATATATATGGGCATTGCCCGGTATCTTGACGGTAACGGTGAAATAGCCCTCGTCCCCTGCATGTACCGCGGGCATGGTGCCTGGAATCAGGTGAAGGTCTGTGAGTTTTTCCTCGCTGCATGATAGTAACAGTACCGACAGAAGCAGTACGGTAATAGCAGTTATAAGCCGGGATACCTGGCGAAAGGTCATAGGGTTCCTCCATGTGTTTGCAATTATTGTACTATAGCATTAACATCAGGTGTATCCTTTTTTTCTTGAATAAAAGGACGGGCTATTGTAATATACAGGTACCTTAAGTAAAGGATGTAACGCAAATGGGAACAACACTGGTTATGACATTCATCATTATGACATTGTTTTTTATCGCCATGTCAATACAGATATTAGCAGGACGGAAGAAAGAATTCACCCATACCTGCGCCCACAGTGCAGTTGATGGTGAACACTGCCAGGCATGCACATGCCAGCCTCATGACAACAACAGGCCGGTATTGAATGCTGATCTCTTGGAACGAAAACCGTGATCAAAAAAATGCATCATGAATA
>JAGYNX010000422.1 GCA_018399855.1 Spirochaetota bacterium | reverse complement strand
AATCTTTCATATTTCATATCTGCTTTCTTTGCCATAATTGTATCCTATGATAAATAGTTTGATAAATAAGCATTAGTTGTAAACTATTCATTATTGCAAGTATGTTTATATATGTCATATGGCACAATTATAGGGGGACAAAAAATACATATAAATGAAATTTTCAGGTGTTGACATTTATTATAATGAGTCAGGAGTCCCCCGTGGGGGGATTTAGGGGGCTGATAGACTGATTATATCACGGGTCACATGAATGTAACCCGGAATTTAAATCACTCCCGTATAAAACCAGGCCGTCATCAAATACTGTAGATGATACCGAAAAGAAGAGTTGCCATGTTGATAGCTTCGTCCTTGTACTGGATTCGTTTGAAGGCAACACCACCGGTGAATGTGAGAGGGTTGAATTCAATGGCACCTCTCAGGGAGAGTGAGGCGTATGGGTCAAGGGAGTTTTCGCGGTACGTAGGGGAAAGTGGACCATCATCAGTGCCAACAGGTATAATTATCTGTGAAATCGCAACACCACCGGCAAATTCACCAATCATGGAAAACCTGTCTGAAAGATCATACACGTATCCAACACTCAGGGATGTAATATACACGTTCATATTCGACCTGACGGTTTCATCCATGTATTCGTTGTTAAATGATAGAAACTCAAAGTGAAGATAACACGCAAGATCCTTTACAAATGAGGTATACTTCCCGGCATTGCTGAAATTATAACCGGCAAACGCGTCCACTATTTCCGTATCATTGTATGTATCTTTCCATACCCCCATGGGGTAGGCTTTGCCGTAGCTTATCCCAAACTCAATTCCCCGCATCGCCTCATAGGTTCCAATAAAGGGAGAAACGGCGATTTTACTTTTTTCTTCAGCGTATTGTTCCTGCAGTTTTGTATTGATATCGTTGCTTATGTTGTCGATGATGACAAACAGCAATGCTCCCAGCTTTTCTTTGGTGGATCGTACGTCCACGATCTGTCCCGTATTAACGTTGAAAATCTGAGATCGTATGGATATCTCAAGGTTTTTCACCACGTATGAACCAATTACAATATAATCGGCATTCAGTTTTTTCCCTCTTCGGGTGAGTAAACTGATATCGTCACTTACAAGTACGGGTGTCTTGTAATTATCAATGTATTCCATGGTAACGGGAAGGGTTTGAACTTCGAAGTTTTCATGTTTTTTGAGTTCTATTGCTATGGAATCAGGGATAATGTATGAGTAATACCGGTAATCATCATTCTTTGACTCATCGTTAAAATAATACAGCACAACTTTTTGGGTGAACGGCTTCTGGCCCAGTAGAGGTGAGCAGAACATGGTGAGGCCGATGATACACAACAGTATACATTTTTTCATCAGGGTGTACCGTTTACGTTAATAATAATCGATTGACTCCAGTATACCCGCAATAAGTGACAAGTCAATAATAATGTCAATTATTGGTAATATACCTGGTAACAATTTATTATCGTACCCAACATGCGGTTAAGTTGAGTATTCGGCATTAATTTTTACATAGTCATAACTCAGGTCAGAGGTAAGAAAAGAAAAGCTGTGTTCCCCCAGGCCCAGGTTGACTGTGATGACGAATGAATTTCTGGAAAGAATCTCCCGTATGTCCTTATCAGAATATTCAACCGGTACTCCATTTTCCAGGAGTGGAATGTTTTCAATATCTATGGTTAATTTTTCTTCGTGCAATTCAGCGCCTGAATAACCGGCGGCGCATGCTACCCGGCCCCAGTTTGGATCTTCTCCGAACAGGGCGGTTTTCACAAGAAGTGATTCGGCAATACTCCTGGATGCTTTTTTCGCGTCTTCATCGGATAGCGCGCCCACTACGCGGACGGTAACGCACTTGGTGGTGCCCTCACCATCCCGCACCAGCATTACCGCTAATGCTTCCAGTAATTGCAAAAGAGCCTGTGAAAAATGCTCAATATCGGATTCTTCCGTAACTGGGGTTTTATTCGCGGGGGCCAGTATG
>JAGYNX010000421.1 GCA_018399855.1 Spirochaetota bacterium | reverse complement strand
TAAAAAGGTTGAACAGGCCCGCGAAAAGCTGGGTATTGATGACAAAGATCTTTATTCTGCTAATGAAATGAAAAAACTTCTTACCCATATGCGGGTACCCGTTGGGGTGTTTGGACGATATATTGTTCAGGATTCAATTGTTCGCCTTAATTATTCAATTATTAATAATGATAATGATACAGTAATTGAAGGCCGTGAACAACAGGTAACGGTTAATGAAGATTTTTTAGATAATATTGATAAATTTGCCGCACTCAGTGCTACATGGATCGTGAACTACGGGATATCAGGTACATACAAGGATGCCGGCAGAACTGATCAGACAATAATTAACTGGGTGCTTACACGGCTTCGTGAATCACAGCTTGGTTTCCTTGTGAAGAACAGGTGGTTGTATTCACTTTTAATCGTTGTATTCTTTTATCTTGTTTCGATAATTTCCAGTTATTCTTTCAACAGGTTGATTCACAGGTTTATACAAAAGACATCATGGGATACAAATGATGGTGTTATTAATGCCATAAAAAAACCTGTAAAGTGGATTATATTCCTGGTTGGGATGCACCTGGCCATTACACCTCTGAAATTATCCGTTCATATGACGGATTTTCTTACCAACCTGTTTGTTGGTATCATTATCGCACTGGCAACATATATGGCGATGAAGGTAACTGAATTTTTTATCAGGGCATGGGGCAAACAAGTGGTACGCAAGCTTGGTGACAGAATGGATACTGACATGGTACCATTTATTATAAAGATCGTAAATTTCTTTTACCTGATGATGGCTGCACTGGTGATACTTTCAAAATTCGGTATTGAGATCGCCCCGCTTATTGCTTCCTTCGGGATTATGGGGTTCGCGGTAGGGTTCGCGGTAAAGGATACAATTGCGAACCTGATCGGTGGTATGATATTGATAACCGATGAATCTATCGCTGTCGGTGACAAGGTGGTTATTGACGGGGACATGGGTATCATAAATGAAATTGGTATGCGGTATACAAAGCTGAAGACATTTGATAACGAAATTGTGGTGATACCAAATGGCGAACTGGTGAATAAGAAGTTCAAAAACTTTGTGCTTCCGGATCCGGCTATCCGGGTCGTGGTGGATTTTGGTGTGGCCTATGGAAGCGACGTGGACCGCGTTGAAGAGGTGGTTCTTGGTGTCATAGGTAATATTGAAGAATCCCTGGAAGACCCCGAACCAAGGTGTGTAATGATATCGATGGGAGATTTTTCCCTTAATTTTCAGGCAAAATTCTGGATACCTCTTTACGAAGACCAGTATTATAAACAAATTGAAGCAACAAAAAAAATATACAATGCCCTCAACGAGGCGAACATATCAATTCCATTTCCAACCCATACTGTATACCTGCATAAAGATGATGAGTAAGCAACCGACAACCATGTGGGAAAATGAATTGACATATCTGGTTGGTAAAAGTAATATCGAATAAATTGTAATACAACAAAATGTGTTATAAGTCACATATCTATTTGTGTACACTGCAAATAGCTTTTTTTCACCTGCAATATACCTGTCATTGTCATACTGATATTTCAGGAGGTTGTGTATGCCCCTTAATGAAAAAGTTATCGGAAAAAAGTATTCTTCTGGCCCGGTTACAATAAACCGGCATGAAAGTATATATTATGCCCTGGCGTATAACGAGGATAATGACGCGTATTTTGATAACAGGAGAGAAGGGGGGATCATTGTTCCACCCATGTTCGCGGTAAATTACGCGGTTGGTCCCACGGCAGAGATCATGTTCGATGAAGAAGTGGGATTGAATATGATGATGGTAGTGCATTATTCCCAGGAATTTGAATGGCTCAAACCGGTAAAACCCGATGATGTCATCAAAACCGAGGGAAAAATTACACACATCCAGGTGCGTGAAAAGGGAGCTATACTGGGTTGGGAAACCAGTAGTTTTAACCAGCATGATGAGAAAGTACTTGTATCGCGATGGGAATTCTACGATCGGAGTGCGG
>JAGYNX010000420.1 GCA_018399855.1 Spirochaetota bacterium | reverse complement strand
ACTGTTTTTGTCCCCGAATCTCTTGATATCGAATCAACTTCCCAAGGACTTTCTATCCCCAGTAATGCGTTATAAAACTGCTCTAATGTCTCTTTCATAAGGTAACATTTTGATATCCTGATTTATTTTTCCACCATAATTCCTGAAGAGCCTGAATTTATAACGTATCTTCATGCATCTCCTACTGGAATTTTTCCACCGTTTCAAGGTATTTTCGAGCCCTTGACATATACACCCTGGCCGTTTTGTTTTCAGGGTCTATGAGCAGCACTTTCCGCATTATTGATATACATTGTTCATAATTCTTCTCATTAAAAGCTTCTATACCACTTTGTTCAAGCTGCAGCACCCTGGCACCCAGCCTTTCCCGGGTTTCTGCCAGTTTGTTATCAGCCTCATTGATATACTCAGACGCGTGTACCAGGTAGGGAATGGCCTCGTAATACCTTTTCTTTTGCAACAATACCCTTGCTTCTGCAAAGGCGTTTTCAGCCGCGTCTATATCATCAAGTTTTTCCCGCGCCTCATCCATACCAGGATTGAGACGAAGTGCCATTTTAAAATATTCACGTGCTTTCCCTGATTCTTTATTTCCAAGGGAATCTACACCCTTTTTATAGTAGTTTCGGGCCTGTTCCATGTTTGAACGCATCTCCATTCTTGCCTGGTCCCTGTACTCTTCAGGTTCACCGGCTGCCATTGTATATGACACCCCCAGGCTGAATGTGTTATTAACCAGCGGCTCACCTGACAACCAGATACGGGTATAATCCGCGCCAGCACGAAGTGAAACCCGTTGATATATCTTCACGAAAGTACCGGCTGTAAACAGGTATCCCGCTTTGAAAGCATTTTCCTGGCGTCCCGTAAGAACGGCATTCACCCGCAGGTAACGGAAGTCAATTCCCGCTCCACCGAACAACCTGACTTTATTGTGAATATCATAATAGAAAAGAGGGGTAAGGGCAAGTTCATAGGAATATAGAAAGGAGTTAGAACTGTGTGTAAACTCATGTGCCCCGATGGTTACCAGCCCGTCAGCCATCAGGTAGTTGTTCACGGGTAATGTCACGTACAGACCGTACCGTATGGAAGGATCAAGCTTACCTTCGTAATAACCGGAAATCTTCGAATATCCACCATAGGGGCCTATAGTAATACGGTCATCTGGAATAACAGGGGACCGTGTGGATTCTGCCATAAGGGGTATGGTTATACACAGGGGCGCTATCCAGAGAAGAGTGATCCACAACAAAACGCGGACAACTGGTGCAAGGGGATCTGATTTTTGGAAATGTGATATCACCATCAGGAACTTGTCTATAACCCTGTTTATATATAAAATGATGGTACCTGGTTACAAAATAAAGTCAAGCCTGATATTTACCAGCATATACATATAAGTTCATGGGTAGATGAACATGCCGGGTCACCACCGTATAACCATTCTGTGTTCAAACTGTCATTTTCACCAATCCTGCCCTTTTCAAATGGACTGATCGATGTCCAACCACTGCAGGTGACACCGAAATCTAATCCCCCATCCTGTAAAGATCCAGACCACCAGGAAGACGTTGATACCCCTGCATCATGAAGTGTTTTATTGATGGTGCCATCCATCAAGTCGCTCCAGCTGTAGGCTACCAGGGTACCATCAGGAGATTTCACGGTCCAGTCAAGTGGCAACCCATGCATGGCAGGGAAATTCTTGATTGAATCCATATCATTTATGCTGATAAAGGCTTTCACATTGGTGACATTCAGCAGTGGGTGCTGTTCTTCTTTCAGTGTAGCACATTTATTATCAAGTTCTTCACGTGCAGATGGTGCACTCATGGTTACCATGTCTCCCTTAAAAGAGCCAACGGAAAAGATATATATGACACCACGGGTTGTTGCAGAAGTTGTGGTATAGGCGGACACATAATCATCACTGTCTTTAATCAGTACGTTGAAATAGTAGGTTTTTCCGGGATCAAGGGTTTCTGCCATGGCAGTTGATGTATCA
>JAGYNX010000042.1 GCA_018399855.1 Spirochaetota bacterium | reverse complement strand
CGTTATCACCTTTCTTTTCATCCGGCGTCTCATGGAACGACTGCATGTCTTTTCAGACTGGCTTATACCACGCCTTGCCGAATGTATCACCCGTCCCCTGAAGGGTATACCCATCGCCAGGGGAAAATGGATGATCTATTGCGGCTATTCTGCCACAATTATCATGCTGGTAGTGTATGGCTGGATTTCCGTTACGTGGATACTGGATTTTTTTGTTGAACGTCCACTTACACTCTATACCATACTGGCCACCGGCGGCATCAGCATCGGGGTAGTACTGGTAGCATCATTCTCAACAGCCATAATGTTTGATATTATTCATGCCGCGCTGGCCGGCTATCCCCGAATAACCTATACCAGGTTCACCGCGAAGAAGTATACGGGTATCGGCTATTCTCCCCCGCTTTTGGGTAATACCACAAAAAATCGTATTGGAGAATAAGCATGATCACTTTCGACTCGGTTACCGTTACCGCGGGAAATAACACAATTATCCATGACGTAACCCTGGAGGTACATGCCGGCCAGAAAACAGCCCTTTTCGGTAAATCCGGCTCGGGCAAGTCAACCATCTTGCTTACCCTTATGGGTGCACGCGTTCCTTCTTCGGGAATCATCCGGTTTAAAGGTTTCACCGTCAATTCCCGTACAGTGGGAACCCTGCGCAGGGAGGTCTCCTACATCGGCCAGGAGCCAGTGCTGGGATCCGGAACTACCCGCGAGACTCTTCTTTTACCCTTCACCTTCAAGGCACAATCAGCACCCAGACCCGGGAGGGAACACATATCCCGCGTCCTCGATTCACTTGATCTTCCACTGTCAATACTTGAAAAGGATGTCTCTGTCATATCCGGTGGAGAGAAACAGCGGGTTGCCATTGCCCGCGAACTGCTCCAAAAAAAAGAGGTCTTCATTCTTGACGAGGTAACCTCTGCACTTGACAGGGCCAGCAAAAAGGCGGTGTTAAAGCTTTTCAGCCATAACCCCTTTACCGTTCTCTCTGTCTCCCATGATCCCGACTGGCTTGCCATGTGTGACAGTTTCTATCATGTGAAAGAAGGAACGGTAGAGCCCGTTGAAGATTTTCGCAGGTACCTTGACGAATTATCATGAAATTAACGCGGAGGATACTATCTCATGCAGACAATTGATATCAGTTTTCAATGGATGGGTGCCTTTTACCTGCTTCTGCTGCTGCCGGTACTTATACTCCATTTCCTGAATGTGGGTCTCACCAAAACAATACTTACCGCCGTACTTCGAATGACCATTCAGCTCGCATTCGTTGCGGTATATCTTGAGGTTATATTCGCCCTCAACAGCATATGGCTGAATTTGCTCTGGATACTGGTCATGATGGTGGCGGCCAACATAAATATTCTTACCGGTTCGGGGCTCAGGGTAAAGAAATTCTTTGTCCCCGTGTTTCTTGGTCTTTTTACCGGCGGCTCAGTCATTATCGGTTTTTTTGTGCTGCTGGCCATACGGCCTGATCCCGTCTATGACGCGCGTTACCTCATTCCAATCAGCGGCATGATACTGGGTAACTGTCTCAGGGCCAACGTGATATCACTTGAACGGTTTTACACCACCATACGGAAAAACGAAAAAGAATACCTCACCTTTCTTCTCATGGGGGCATCATTACACGAGGCGGCCCGCCCTTTCATGCAGGAGTCCATAAAACCCGCTCTTGCCCCCACTCTTTCCACCATGGCCACCCTTGGCCTGGTTTCGCTGCCCGGCATGATGACAGGGCAGATTCTCGGGGGCTCTGACCCCACCGTTGCCATCAAGTACCAGGTAGCCATCATGATCGCCATCTTTACTGCCACGGTTATCACCGCCCTGCTCAACATCTACGCCAGTATGCGTACCGCCTTTAATGACTACCAGATGCTTGATACCAGTATTTTCAGCGGGTAAGAAGCTCTCCCCAGTTTCCCCGCAGGGTGGGGGCCTCCATTCCCTTTGCCAGGATGTCCAGGAAGTCCACCCGGGGTATATGCACTGCACCGAAACGGTCAAGATTTTCGGTATACACCTGGCAGTCAAGGAGGGTAAAATTCTTTTCCATGAGTGCCTCAACCAGGGTCACCAGGGCTATCTTGGAGGCATTGCTTACCCGTGTAAACATCGATTCACCGAAAAAACAGCTTCCCAGTGACACACCGTACATACCCCCCGCAAGCTTCTCACCCTCCCATGCCTCTACCGAATGGGCATACCCCAGGTGATGCAGCCGCAGGTAGGCCTCCCGCATATCATGGGTGATCCATGTGCCAAAGCCGTCATGCCGGGGAAGACTGCACCCCTTAATCACTCCCTCGAAAGAAGTATCATATGTTATGGTAAATGGCTGTTTATTCATGGCCTTTCGCAGCGAGCGGGAAACATGAAGCTGCTCGGGAAAAAGCACGAACCGTGGGTCAGGTGACCACCAGAGAATGGGCTGGTCATCTGAATACCATGGAAAGATGCCGCTTGAATACGCCGCAAGCAGACGTTCCGGCGAGAGGTCTCCCCCAACGGCAATTATACCCTCGGGTGATGAAAGTTCCACGGGTGGGAACAGGGGCTCATCGTTTAATCTGAATACCGGCATACGGCAACGCTAATTGACAATGCGGATCACCACTTCATCGTTCTCAATGTCGGCCACTGCCTTGCCGCCTTCTTTCAGGCTTCCAAAGAGAACCTCGTCCACGAAGTAGGATTTAATCTTGTCCTGCACCAGCCTGGCCACCTCACGGGCGCCGAAGTTGGGAGAATAGCCTTTTTTGGCAAGCCACTGGTAACACTCTTCTGTCAACTGCAGGTCCACCTTCTTCTGCGCCAGTATTGCCTGGAATTCTCCCACAGTTTTCTTCACGATCTGTATCATGATATCGTCATCAAGATTGTTGAAATAGACAACGCTGTCCAGCCTGTTTCGAAATTCCGGTGAGAAGAGCCGTTCAACTTCAGTGTCAACCGCGTCCTGCTTCATCTCTGTTCCCTCAAACCCCAGTTTACGCTTCCCGATATCACGGGCGCCGGCGTTGGATGTCATGATGAGTATAACATTTCTGAAATCAGTTTTTCTGCCGGTATTATCAGTAAGGGTGGCGTAATCCATCACCTGCAGCAGTGTATTGAAGATGTCCTGGTGTGCCTTCTCAATCTCGTCAAGAAGCAGAACGGCATAGGGATGTTTCCGAACGGCTTCGGTCATCTGTCCCCCCTCTTCGTATCCCACGTAGCCGGGAGGGGCCCCGATAAGACGGGCCACCGTGTGCTTCTCCTGGTATTCACTCATGTCAAACCTGATAAGCTCCACACCCATGTGGGCGGAAAGCTGCCGGGCAAGCTCAGTTTTTCCAACGCCGGTAGGGCCAACGAAGAGGAAGGAGGCGATAGGCTTGTCCCCTTCCCTGAAGCCGGCGCGTGAACGCTTGATGGCGTCCACCACCTTGTCCACTGCCGTTACCTGGCCGTATATCTTCTCACCGAGATCTGCTCCCAGCTCCTGAAGTCTCTCGATCTCGGCAGATGACACCGTTCTTTCAGGAATCTTGGCGATCCGTGATATCACCCTTTCTATATCCTGCTCGGTGATCTCAAGTATTGTTTCATCATCCCCTGGTGCCAGCATCCTTGCATAGGCTCCCGATTCATCCAGCACGTCGATTGCCTTGTCCGGCAGGTGCCGGTCATTGATAAACCTGTCTGAAAGTTCCACCGCCGTTTCAAGGGCGCGGTCACTGTAGCGCACGGCATGAAACTCCTGGTAGCGCTCCCGCAATCCCTTCAATATTTCTATGGTTTCATCATAGGTGGGTTCGGATATCTCGATTTTCTGAAATCGCCGGGTAAGGGCCCCGTCCTTCTCGAAAAACTTCCTGTATTCATCATAGGTTGTTGTCCCGATACACCTGATAGTACCCGATGCCAGCGCTGGCTTCAGAATGTTTGACGCGTCCATCGACCCGCCGGAAACGGCGCCGGCACCCACGATGGTATGTATCTCGTCTATGAAAAGAATAACATTCTCTTTTTTCTTCAGCTCGGCGATAACCCGTTTCAGGCGTTCCTCGAAATCTCCCCTGAAACGGGTGCCTGCCAGCAGTGCCCCCATGTCCAGTGAATATATCTTCACGTCCTTGAGGCGGACGGGAACGTTGCCCGCAACCACCATTTGCGCCAGCCCCTCGGTGATGGCGGTTTTCCCCACGCCGGGGTCGCCAACAAGCACCGGGTTGTTCTTCAGGCGTCGTGACAATACCTGCACAGTTCTTTCAAGAACGTCCTCGCGTCCGATAAGGGGATCCATCAACCCTTCGGCAGCCCGTTCGGTGAGCTCCATGGTAAATGATTCAAGTACCTTGCTCCTATCCACGTCATACTCATCATCGTACAGGTCATCATCTTCAAGTTCATCACCGGACAGTTCATCGTAATCGCTGTCAAGTACCGATATGTCGTGGGAGATGAAATTTAAAAGGTCAAGCCTGGTAATGCCTTCACGCGCCAGGAAGTACGACGCGAATGATTCTTTCTCGTCGAAAATAGACACCAGTATGTCCCCGAAATCCAGCACGCTTTTCTGCGCCGAATTGGTATGCCATATGGCCCGTTCAAGCACGTTCTGAAATCCTATGGACTGTACGGGTTCGGCTTCCACTGCTTCGGGAATATATTCGGTAAAGTGGGTTTCAAGGTTCTTCTTTAACTGCTGAACATTGGCCCCGCATTCCTCGATAATTTCCCGTCCCTCCCTGAAAAATAGAGAGGCGTACAGCACATGCTCCGGTGTCATGTATTCATGTTTTCTCTTCTTTGCCTCGTTAAAGGCTGACATCAATATCTGGTTCAGATCTTCACTTATTTCCATTCGTACTACCTGTCTTTATTAAGCTTCTTCAACACTGCATTTCAACGGGAACTCACGGGCCCGGGCCATCTGGTGAACCTGCGAAGCCTTTGTTGACGCTATATCGTAGGTAAACACCCCGCACAACCCTTTTCCACGGTTATGCACTTCCAGCATTATCCCGGTTGCCTCTGCCGGCTGCTTTTTAAAAATCTTCACCAGCACCTCCACCACAAAGTCCATTGTTGTATAATGGTCATTGTGCAGAACAACCCTGTACATCTTCGGCTTCTTTACCCTGGTATTTTCTTCTATTTGAATCCCTGTGCCGGAATTGTTACCGTATTTTTGTGACATCTGCGCAAACTCCTGCTTACAAAATACCTATGTAACATGTACGTACATACTATGCAGTATCTTTCTCACTATTAATATATATGTGTCATATTGACACGACAATTCGTATACACAATTTTTTTTGTGTCCCCGGTTTTTTACAATTTCCCTGTTATCGTTTGGATAACTCCAAAAACCTGCATTTTGGAAATTATAATTCCGCGTATTCGGGGACAATGTCATTCATGAAACTATTCATACCTTCAAAGGTTTTTACATGCTTCAGCATTCCCTGTATAACGGTAAAAGGCAGGGTTGCGATATCCGCTCCCACCAGTGCCGCTTCACGTACCTGCCGTGGATTTCTAAGGGAAGCGGCCAGAACCTCGGTTTCGAACCCGTAATAATCCAGTATATCCACGCATTGCCGCACCAGGTCGATCCCTGAAAGAACCCCATCATCATGTAACAGACCACCCTCTGTATCATGCCCCTCTGCGGGATAATAATCCGACTTTTCAAAAGACATGCCGGCATTCTTTCGTAAAAGGTCATCCACCCTTCCAGCGAAGGGACTCACGAAAGCGGCACCCGCCTTGGCCGCAAGAAGGGCCTGCTCGGGGGTAAACACCAGCGTACAGTTAACCGGGATGTTATCCTCGGCAAGTGACCGTATTGCCTTTATGCCATCAAAGTGGCTCGCTTCATCATCAGCCAGCGCTGGATTTACCGGGATCTTGATATTCACATTCTGCGCGATGGGGTTGAACATCTCGAAGAGTTTTTTCCCCTGGGCGATCATCCCTTCCGCGCTTCGCTCTGTTACCTCAAGGCTTACCGGGTTTCCCTTTGACATCTCCAAAATCTGGGCCACGTAACCCTTCATGTCCAGTTTTTTCCCATCGCCAACCCTGCGGTCTACCGCTTTCTTGATAAGAGATGGATTGGTAGTAACCCCGTCAATCACCCCCCACTTATATGCCTGCTGTATCTCATCAACATCAGCACTGTCGATAAATATCTTCATTCCTCAATCCTCCGTTTTCTGGTCCATTTTTCTATTGCGTATATTTAACGAAATAATTTCACCGCGGAGGCACGGAGTTACAGAGGGGATATGTTTGCCTGTTGCATAACTGGTAGCTGGATACTATTTCAACTACCACATTGCTATGATGTGACATTAAGACAGCAAAAATAATCCTTTCTCTGTGTCTCTGAGTCTCTGTGGTTGCCATTTTCTATTAGTAGTACACATAATAGCACATTACTGATAATGTAATACAAATTTACGGGAAGTTTGTCAATTCAAATGTGAATTCGCACAGTGCGTTGTGATGAGTGAGAAGTGAACTGTTCACCCATCACAATTCACTTCTCACTCACAGTACATACTTAATAACAACGAACCCCCCAACCAGCAGAACAACGAAGAGTATGGAAAGCTGGTTAAACCTGCGGTCGATGAAATCACGTATGGGGGCACCGAATTTCCAGATTAGCCCGGCAACCAGGAAAAACCGCAGTGACCTGCTGATTACCGATGCGATCATGAACATGGGAAGATTGATAGATGCCACTCCTGCAGTAATGGTGATTACCTTGAAAGGGATGGGTGTAAATCCGGCGGTGAACACGATCCAGAAAGAAAACTGGTTGTACCACTGGCTTACAGTAAGAAAGGCGGCCTCGTCAAATCCGGGCACGTAGGTGAAGAAGAACTCCGCAACCGGTGAATACCCCGAACCAGCGTACCAGAGCAGGTGACCGATACCGTATCCACCCAGCCCCCCGATTATGGAGGCGATAGAACACAGGGAGGCGTACAGTATGAACTTGTTTTTTCTGCCCAGCACCAGGGCGATAAGAAGCACGTCGGGAGGAATAGGAAAAAATGAAGATTCCGCAAGGGCCAGAAAGAAAAGAGCCCATGCCCCCACCCCCGAATCAGCCCACGAGAGAACCCAGTCATACATAAACCTGTGCACATTCAGTCCGTATTTTTCCCTGCTATACCGTACAACCACACCGTCCTCCCGGGTAACAATTAATATTAATATCCATTAGTTTAACCACAGAGGTACAGAGAAACAGAGGTGATATGTTTGGCAGGTTGCATATCATGTTAGCTGGATACATTTTAAACTGCCATACTGCTATAATGTGACATTAAGACAGTAAAAAATAATCCTTCCTCTGTATCTCTGTGCCTCCGTGGTAATTCTTTTAATTCTCGGTATTACTGGCTTTCCGGTCGAAGGAGCGGAAACAGTATGGTGTCCTTGATGGACGGCGTATCTACGAACAGCATCACCAGCCTGTCAATACCGATACCCATGCCCCCTGCAGGCGGCATACCGTATTCAAGGGCATTGATGTAATCGTAATCCATCATTTGTGCCTCGTCATCACCGGCTTCCCGCATCTTCACCTGTTCCTCGAAACGGGCCCTCTGGTCAAAGGGGTCGTTCAGTTCGCTGAAGGCGTTCCCGATCTCCCTTCCGGCAATATATGGCTCAAACCGTTCCACGAAATCAGGGTTCTCATCACTGCTTTTGGCAAGGGGCGAAAGCTCCTTCGGGTAATCCATTATGAAGGTTGGCTGTATCAGCTTAGATTCAACCAGTTCTTCAAATACCTCGTTTGCCACTGCCCACACAGACATCCCTTCTTCAGGTTGTAATCCCTTGCTTTCTGCGGCCCTGTAGGCTTCTTCAGGCGTAGAGATTGCAGTAAAATCAAGGCCGGTATACTGCTTTATTATATCAATAAAGGTTACCCGTTTCCATGAAGGGGTAAGGTCTATCTTTTCTCCCTGGTAGGTTATTACCGTGCTCCCGGTGATGCTTTCAGCGATGGAGGCGATCATGGTTTCACACAGCTCCATCATGTCATGATAATCGGCATAGGCCTGGTATAATTCCACCATGGTAAACTCGGGATTATGCTTGGTGGATATCCCCTCGTTTCTGAAGTTCCTGTTTAATTCAAATACCTTCTCGAAACCACCCACGATCAGGCGTTTCAGGTATAGTTCGGGGGCAATCCTGAGGTAGAGATCCATGTCAAGGGTATTGTGATGGGTAATAAATGGACGGGCCGCTGCTCCCCCCGGAATGGCCTGCATCATGGGAGTTTCCACCTCGATAAAACCCTTCTCCATAAGAAATGTGCGAATCCCCGAAACGATGCGGCTTCTCAGCAGAAAGTCCTCCCGAACTTTCGGGTTTACGATAAGGTCAACGTATCTCTGCCGGTACCTGAGCTCCTGGTCGGCAAACTCGTCAAAGACCTGTCCGTCCTTCTCTTTCACTACCGGCAGGGGACGAATACACTTGGCAAGCATCACCACGTCGTGCACCTCGACGGTAATCTCACCCTGCCTGGTTCTGAAGGTCTTCCCCGAAACACCGATGATATCACCCAGGTCAAAAGTCTTAAATAACGAGTATTTCTCTTCACCCAGCGTATCACGCCGCGCGTACATCTGTATGGTGCCAAGCTTGTCTTCAAGGTGGGCAAAAGAAGCCTTACCCATAACCCGCTTAGACTTGATACGTCCCGCTATACTGACATCCACTGGATTCTCATCATCAAAATCAGCCATGATATTCGCGGAAAAATGCGTCCTCTTATATCGGATGGGATATGGATTTATCCCTTTTTCACGCATGTCATTTACTTTCTCCACCCTCTGGCGGATCAGGTCACTTGTCTCTTCACTCATTTTTTTTATCCTGGATTATTAGTTCACTTGATACGTACAGTACTTCACATATTGTAGCACATATAATTCTCTGTAACTTAGCGTCTTCGTGGTAAAGTATAGTCACGGGCTAAACTATTTTGTATTACACGGCCCGTGTCAAATTAATTTTAGAATATACCAGTCACCGCAGTGCCGGTGATATGTCAAACATATATTTCGAGGAGGTATCAATGAACAACACTTTTGAACTTGGCCCCATCAGGCCCCCCAGCGAAGCATTCAGCGTACTTATCAGGGTAACCAGGAACTGCCCGTGGAACCGCTGCCGTTTCTGTCATACCTACAAGGGTGAAAAATTCTCACGCAGAAGCGTTGAAGAGATTATATCAGACATTGATGCCATTCACAACATAGCCGGCCGTATTTTGAGTACGGCACGTTCATACGGTGACGACATGCTCATCACCGAAAAGATTCTGCAAGAGGCGGCCAGGGGTGATTCTGCCTCCCCCTTTTACTACAACCAGATCGCCTTCTGGCTGCAGCACGGCATGAAATCGGTGTTTCTGCAGGATGCCGACTCACTCATCTTGAAAACAGACCAGGTAATCCAGATACTTACCCATATAAAACAGAAATTCCCCTCGGTTGAACGAATTACCACCTATGCCAGGGCAAAAACCATCAGCAAAAAATCCGCCGAAGAGATGCAGCAATTACGTGATGCAGGACTGTCACGGCTACACCTGGGAATGGAATCCGGATCTGATGCCGTTCTTGAACGCATACAGAAGGGGGTCACCCAGCAAGAATTAATTGACGCCGGTCAAAAAGCGGTACAGGCCGGGTTTGACCTGTCCTTTTACTACATGCCGGGAATCGGCGGGAAGGAACACATGGAGGAGAACGCCATTGAATCCGCGAAGGTGGTAAGGGCCGTTAACCCCACCTTTATCAGGATTCGAAGCACCGTCCCCCTCCCCGATACTCCGCTATACCAGATGATGGAAGCAGGGGAGTGGACTCCTCTTACCGAGGAGGAAAAACTAGCAGAGATTCGTCTTTTTATAGAGCACTGCCAGGATATAACCAGCCAGTTGTTAAGCGATCACATGATGAACCTGCTTGAAGACATAGAGGGAAAATTCCCCGAAGACAGGGACGTAATGCTGGGCAAGATAGACAGTTTCTTTGCCATGCCGCGGGAAGACAGGGAAAAATTTATCATAGGAAGAAGAATCGGTATTTTCAGGTACCTGTCTCATTTTCATGATAATCCACAGGTAAACAGCCTTTATGCCACAATAAAATCCCGCTACACCACCATAGACGAGGCGGTTCTGGAAATACTGAAAAATTATATATAAATGTAAAAAACTTATGATTATGTTGTAAAATCATTGATAAAAATACTACCCATTATACACATGTACTAAGGGCACTACAATGTCGAGTTTTTTGTTCATACACATATTCTAACACATTTTTCATATGGTATACTACATTACTATCATGGACTATAAGGAGTTATGTTATGGGTAGCATGGTAAAAGAATCTACACTGAACAGGTGGGTACAGCAGCAGTTAAAAGTCTGGGAATCATCACGCAAAAAAGCCGAAGAAGCCCCTGACGAACCCCGTCCTTTTATCACGATTTCACGTGAATATGGATGCAATGCCATCAAGATTGCAGAAACACTTACCGAAGAACTGAATAAAGTTGAGAACCTGGAGAACTGGCATTTTTACGATAAAGATATTATAAATAAAATTGTAGAAGAACATAAAATTTCCGAAACAATTATAGAAACTGTTGACACCAGGCGAAGGGAAGAGATGAACGAACTCTTCAGAAACATGCTTACCGACCTTCCTCCACAGGTGGCTGTATACAAGAAACTGGCCAAAACAATCCGGTCACTTTCCATTCACGGACGTTCAATCATCGTGGGCCGGGCCGGGGTGGTGATCACCAGGGGGTTGCGTTTTGGTCTTCACCTGAGACTGGTGACACCCTATAATTACCGTGTGCAGGAAATAATGCAGCTAAAGGATATCAGGGATAAGCAGGAAGCAGAGAAGCTTGTTGATCAGAAAGACAGTGAACGGCACGATTTTCTCACACAATACATCAAGTTTGATGCGGGAAATCCCAGCTCTTATGATCTAACCATAAACGTGGCCAGGTTAAGCGTTGATGAAATCGCTGAAATCGTCATTGGCACCCTCAGGTCAAAGAAATTC
>JAGYNX010000419.1 GCA_018399855.1 Spirochaetota bacterium | reverse complement strand
TGAATCGGCAATGATGGATGATGCTACATTGGCGATCCCGTCCACCCCTTTTTCCGCGACGGATGAATCCCATTGATTGGCGGATATTGAAAGAGAAAAAAGCAGAATAAAAGCGGGTAGCAATACTACGGATGTCCATCTTGATAACCTGTTCATGATAACCTTCCATTATACAGTGAAACAATATATAATAACGGCGTCACATTATTGCAGAACCTTTGAATACATCAAGCTTGCTGTGACCCCATTTCCGGCATTATGCCGCACCTCGACAAGCCTTCGCATTTACCATCCGCCCGAGGCACCGCCTCCACCGAAGCCGCCGCCACCGCCGCTGAACCCACCGCCTCCACTGAAGCCGCCGCCACCGAAACCGCCAGTGGTAAATCCACCTCCGTGGTAACCGCCTGCACCACCCGCACCGCCAAAGATTACAGGCAGTAAAAATCCGAGAAAGAACCCCAGCGGCAGAAGAAAGAGAAGGGATATAAGGCTCATTTTCAGAACGGCCAGCCCGATAATGGGGAAAAAGATGGCACCGCCTATCCCGCTTACCAGTTTTTTCTGTGAACCAAGAACCATTATCAATATAATAACAGCGAATATAATAAAGTTGCCAAGCTTTCCTCCCGAACCGGCAGGTTCACGTTTGGCAATATCCTCGCTTGAGAATTCACCCTTAACAACCCCGGCAATGGCGTTTACCCCATCAACGAAACCCCGGTCAAAATCGCCCTTCTTGAAATTGGCCATGATAATATTGTCAATTATGCGCCCGGCAACCAGGTCGGTAAGTGTCCCCTCAAGTCCATATCCTGTTTCTATGCGGATTTTTCGATCCTGTTTTGAGACAAGCAGCAATGCACCGTTGTCTACACCCTTCTGACCGATTTTCCATGTTTCGGCAACACGAATGGAAAAAGGCTCCAGGGCATCCCCCTCAAGTGAGTCAATGGTCAACACCACGATCTGCGTAGAGTCGCTCTGCTCAAGTTGGGCAAGGGTCTGCTCTAATTGCTGCTGTGCTGCCGGAGATATCATATTGGCATAATCATTTACCCGACCCTTCAACTGTGGAACTTCCTTTGCCGTGGCCAGGGAAGGCAGCAGTAATAATGTTACCAGAATGATTGCCAGAGATGAAACCGTCTTTTTAATATAATTCATCAAGTACCCCTTTATTGTTCAACTCTTACTCACCTATTATGAGATTATCCAGCTCGTCTTTGTCATCATGTCTCACGGGAAAATGTTCTTTTAAGATTTCTCCTACCCTGGTTATCGCTTCACAGATGGCTTCGCCCTGCCTTTTTTCTTTAATCCCCTTAACAATATGCTGAACTATCTCATCCCAAACCTTTTTGTCCACTTTTTCATTGATACCGGTGTCGGCAAGCACCCATACCCTGTGCTCAAAAACTGAAATGAAAATAAGCACCCCTGTCTTGTCACGGGTCAGGTACAGACCGTTACGAAAAAAGCTGGTAACAGCAGCTTCTTGTACTTCTTCATCGATTTCAGCATCCGTGATGAACATTCGTTTAAGAGAAGGTATATTCCTTAATAGAAGATAGGTAAGAATATACAATACAATTCCAATGCCAAGAAACATCCACATGGAATAATATAGATGAGGAAAATATTCCATTAATAAAGACTGCTGCACTACCAGGTAGGTAAGGGCAATGGCAATCGGAATGGAGAAAAAGGCAGCCCCCTTAACTTCCGCCAGGGGATAGTTGTAGCTTGACGACACCACCATGGGCACTATTTCGCCGGAGGTGACATTCTCTACTTTTTTAACCGATTCTATTATTTTCTCTTTTTCGCTTTCAGAGAGAAACCTGTCTGCAAGATTCTTCATGTAGCCACTCCAGTATGAATAAAATACAACAGCAGAGAGGAAAGTTCCCTCTCTGCGTCATTTCATTACGCGCGAATCATGATCAATTATTCTTAGGTCTAGAATTCAACCTTCGGTGCGTCCTTCGCGCCCTCTTCGGCCTTAAA
>JAGYNX010000418.1 GCA_018399855.1 Spirochaetota bacterium | reverse complement strand
AAGTCTCATGCCGCAGTTATTCTTTTTTCCCTGGTTATCGGAGGTATGGTTGGGGTTATTCATAAGTCCGGCGGGCTCAAGGGTCTGGTGACCAGTATTACCCGGGTTGCATTCAAACCCTCCCGTGTACAACACTCCACATTTTTGATGGGCTGCCTCATCTTCTTCGATGATTACGCTAACACCCTCATAGTGGGGAATACCATGCGACCTGTCTCTGATAAAATGAAAATTTCACGTGAGAAGCTTTCTTTTATTATCGATTCAACCAGCGCGCCGGTTGCAAGTATCTCACTTATCAGTACATGGATAGGATATGAGCTTGGCCTTATTTCTGACGCCTTTAAAGATTCGGGTATCGAGATAGATGCCTACATGTGTTTTATTCAGTCAATCCCATACAGGTTTTACGCGGTACTTTTACTGGTATTCGTAATTCTTTCTGCGTTTATGCAGCGTGACTTCGGTCCAATGCTCAGGGCCGAGATCAGGGCGAGAAAAAAAGGCCATGTGCTTAAACCTGGATCCAATCCCCTGCTGAAAGACGACCTTGAAGCCGAAGAAGCTTCACACTGGTCTGTGGCTATTATTCCAATCCTTACCCTTATTTTTGCCACTATTGCAGGCCTCGTTGTTACCGGGCTTGAACAGGTTAACGCAAGCGGTATCGAGGTAACCTTTCAGACGGTTATCAGCAATGCTGATTCTTTCGCCTCCCTTTCGTGGGGCGCCCTCACTTCGTCAATTGCCGCAATACTGCTGTCAATTATTACCGGTTCCCTTACATTTGAAGAATCAATGCGGGCGTGGCTTGACGGGGTTCGCTCCATGGTGCTGGCTGTTATAATACTTACCATGGCATGGGGCCTGTCCACGGTTATAAAAGAACTTAAAACCGCCCAGCTTGTTACCGAACTGACAAGCCTGGTATTGACACCTGAAATACTTCCACTGGTTGTATTTATAACCGCAAGTTTTATCAGCTTCGCCACAGGAACAAGCTGGGGAGTTATGGCAATTCTTTTCCCCATAATCATCCCCCTGGGCAAGAACCTTAGCCAGATGGCAGGGATGCCCGAACAGGCCATGTTTTCCATTATTATCATGTCAACGGGGGCTGTATTAACCGGGGCAATATTTGGTGATCATTGTTCTCCTATATCAGATACAACAATTATGTCATCACTGGCATCAGGCGTTGATCATATTGACCATGTTGCCACGCAAATGCCTTACGCGCTCCTTGTTGGCTTCATCGCATGTATCATTGGATACCTCCCTGCGGGATACGGGTTTTCCCCGTGGATATCTCTGGGGATTGGTACAATAATAATCTATACCTTTTTGAATTTTTTTGGCCGCGATCCCGCAGACTGAATTGTCTAATTTCGAATTTTTTTCTCAGTTTTCTCCGGATGTTTTACAAGGTGCATATACCTGCTGTTTGCTGTCTCTGAAAATCTTTTTAACACACCGTTAAGGTCGGAGTTTTCCCATACCTCTGCAAACGTGTTGTTCTTTTTCAGGTTGTTACTCAGCTCAAAAAAACTGTCCTTTTCTGGTGTGAAAATAATGTCTTCTATTGTAATGGATACGTCATTGTCTTCGAACACCCTGTTCAGAAAATTTTTCACGGTTCGGGCAAAATGGTTCTCAAGGTCTACCCTGTCTTCGGCCCGGCTCACCTTGTCTCTCAGAATGGGAGCAAATTCTCTCTCTACTCCAGTAAACGATAACTGCTTACCCATAGGTACCTCCAGACGTATATTTTTGTAATAAAATTATACCAAAAATATACGGGAAATACAACCCCGGCGGTGGACAAATATAACTGGTTTCAACCACCTTCAATGATTGACTGAAGCCTGGCGGCCTCGGCTATACATGCCTCCTGGGCCACCATGACTCCTGAAAGAGTCAGCATGAGTGAAACGACGTCTTCCTGTATCTCAATTGGTGGAACCGGAAGCTGAATGTCTAACAGTGTTTCCATATCAAGTGAATCGTTTTTCGATT
>JAGYNX010000417.1 GCA_018399855.1 Spirochaetota bacterium | reverse complement strand
GGCGTCGAGCGAAGCGGGCGGTTTCTTATTATTATTTTTTTAAAAAAGTAATTTGCGTAATTCAACCTGTTACGGTACACTAAAAAGCCATTTTTTCTATAGCTATACTGGAGGCCCCATGGGAAGTACGCGTGTGCTTATAGTTGAGGATGAGGCGTTAATCGCGCTGGATACCCAAAAAACCCTGGAAAACCTGGGGTACGAGGTAACCGCCATCGCCTATTCCGGAAAAGACGCCATCAGGCTGGCAGAAGAAACCCGTCCTGATATAATTCTCATGGACATTATTCTCAAGGACGAAATGAGCGGCATCGAGACTGTTCGGATCATTCATGAGAAACAGGATATCCCCGTTATCTACATGACCGCCAACGCGGACATGGCTACGATTCAAGAGGCACGTGAAACCGGCCCCTACGGGTACCTGAACAAACCCTTCGGCGACCGCGACCTGTATTCGGCAATTGACACCACCCTGTACAAGCATCAGATGGAATCACGTCTTCAGCAAAGTCAGCAGCAATTGCTGAACATGATGGAAGCGGCCCCCGCGGCGATTATAGTATATGACAGGCGTGGCATCAGTTATGTCAACCAGGAATGTGAAAAGATACTTGGCCTGGAGAGGGATTCTATTACCGGTAAAAACATCTGGGAGTTTGTTCATCCAGAGCATCGTGATCTTGTGAAATCCAGGGTAGAGTCCGCCCTGGATTACGAGGAAGACACACCGGTTGAATACGACGCCCGTATTATCAGCAAAACCAGTGAAGAATACTGGATACATTTTAAAACAACATATACCACCTATAATGGAATTGATTCTCTGCTGCTTCATGGGTTGGATATATCACTGCAGAAGAATATCGAGGCACTATTACTTCAGAAGACCGAAGAACTTGAAGCCACCAACGAAGAAATGCAGTCTACCATTGAAGAGATGGAAGCAGTCAATGAAGAATTCGAGGCAACCAACGAAGAGTTGACCGCCACCAACCAGGAACTCCAGGAGAGCCAGCAACGATACAGCAGCCTGTTCAAATACAGCAAAACTCCCATGCTTATCATCGACCCGGATGACGGTTCCATCGTAGATGCCAACGAATCTGCCTTTGAATTTTATGGCTACGACAAGGATATTCTTCTGGAAACGAACATCAGCCAGATCAACCTGCTTTCTGAAGATGAAGTACGTCATGAAATTGAAATGGCTTCATCTGAAAAGCGAAGTTATTTCAGATTCAGACACCGGCTTTCTGACGGCAGCATCCGTGATGTTGAAGTATACACGGGACCTATTCTACTGGAAGGGAAAGAATACCTGTACTCATTAATTCATGACATAACAGAAAAAAAGCTCCTGGAAATAAACTACAAGTTCCATTCCATGCTCTTAAACCAGATACAAGACCTGGTAACAGCCACCGATCTTGAAGGAAACATCACCTACGTGAATGACGCCGTGTGTAGACAGCTTCGAAAAACGCGTGATGAGCTGATCGGCAAATCCGTAGAGCAATTCGGTAGTGATACTTCAATGGGGGCCACCCAGGAAGAAATATTTGACACGGTAACCCGTGAAGGGACATGGCATGGGGAAGTTGTCAACTATGACACAGATGGCAACCCGGTGATACTGGACAGCCGTGTCTGGAAGATATTTGATGATTCGGGTACCCCCATGGGCCTTTGCGGCATTTCAACCAACATTACCGAACGTAAAACGATGGAAGAAGCCCTTGCCAGGTCGGAAAAGGAGAAATCATTAATACTCAACTCCACCCATGAGATGTATTGTTATTACAATAAGGAACTGCAAATCCAATGGGCTAACAAGGCAGCCGCGGATTCTGTTTCCATGAACCCCGAGGATATGATTGGATTAAACTGCTATCGACTCTGGCACAACCGGGAAACCCCGTGTGAGAATTGCCCGGTATTGATGGCAAACGAAACCGGAAAAGCCCATGAATCTGAATTCACGACCCCTGATGGCAGAATATGGTTTCTGCGGGGTTTT
>JAGYNX010000416.1 GCA_018399855.1 Spirochaetota bacterium | reverse complement strand
AGCGTATACGGCTTTCCCCGTGTCATATAACAACCTCCATCATAGAAATTTCTACATTTTTTCTACATTTGCGTGTTGTTATGGACACTGATATTTGCATCTTTTTGTATGTGCTGGTTCTTCCAGGAGTTACATGTACGCCAGACAGGGCTCGAACCTGTGACCTACGGCTTAGAAGGCCGTTGCTCTATCCAGCTGAGCTACTGGCGCAAAATGTGTTATTCGGGGCGAGAGGATTCGAACCTCCGACTTCGTGGTCCCAAACCACGCGCGCTAACCGGACTGCGCCACGCCCCGTAATGGATAGTCAAATTATATCTCAGTATATACGGTGTCAATATTTTTTTGGGTTTTCACGCGGAGGCACGGAGAACGCGAAGAGTTCCGTTATATATCCTTTTCATCATAATTTTAGGGCATCTCAATTCATTCAGGTTTTCAGTAAGGGGTTATACATGGCTTTGTGGCTACATATATGTATTTCTCAACATGTAAAAATTATATAATCCATAACACAACAACAATACACCAACTTGAATAAGAAGTTATACTGAAATGTATTGAAAAACTCTTCGCGTTCTCCGCGTCTCCGCGTGATATAGTTTTCAAGACAATTCAGCCAAAAGCCCGGCTACCTGTTTCTGCAGGTACTCCACAAGCTCTTCTTTGGGCATCTTCACCATCTCACCGGTAGCACGTGATTTCACTTCAACCTGCCCCTCGGCGAAGAAACTTTTGCCTACAGTTACCCTGAGAGGTATCCCGATGAGGTCTGCGTCACCAAACTTGAATCCGGGGCTGGCCTTGCGATCATCGTAGAGCACCTCCATACCGGCATCACGTATGACCTGATATATTTCGTCTGCGGCAGCCATCTCTTCTTCTGATTTCGCAAGCCCCACCACCTCAACATGAAAGGGAGCAACTGTTATAGGCCAGATAATACCACGGTCATCATTATGCTGCTCAACAACCGCGGCCATGGTGCGGTTAACCCCGATGCCATAGCAACCCATGATGGGATGCACCGCTTTTCCGTTCTGATCAAGCACGGTCAGGTCCATTGACTTTGTGTACTTATAGCCAAGCTTGAATATATGTCCCACTTCTATGCCCTTTCGGGTGATCATGGGCTTACCGCAATGGGGGCAGGCGTCCCCCTCTATCGCCAGGGTGAAATCACCTTCTTCTTCTACGGTAAAATCCTTTCCGGGATTCACACCGGAATAATGGGTGTCCAGCTTATTGGCACCGGTAATACCGTTCCTGATATTCTTGATCTCCCTGTCATACACGATGCGTACATTTTTCATCTCAACGGGACCGGCAAATCCAACAGGAGCGCCGGTAACGTCCTCAACCACCCCATCCGGTGCCAGGTCAAGTTCAACCGCGCCAAGAAAGTTTTTCAGTTTCACATCATTTATGTCCCTGTCCCCGGGAACAACCACCATGACAGGTTTTTCGTCCGCCACGTAAACAATACTTTTCATAAACTTATGGGCATCGATATCAAAAAACTGAACCAGGTCATCAATGGTTTTCACGTCGGGTGTATCAACCGGTTTCATCTCTTCGGGTTGCTGGTCGTCGGCGCTATCGGCAGCCTTGAACTCGGCCCTTTCCTGGTTGGCCCTGTAGCCGCATGACTTGCAAATCAGCAAGAGCTCTTCACCAACCTCGGAGGCCACCATGAACTCCTCTGAGTCACTCCCCCCCATGGCACCGGTATCAGCCTCTACCGGAATGGTCTCAAGGCCGCACCTGTTAAACACGTTGCGATAAGCCACCCGCATAGCCTGGTATGATTCTTCAAGTCCCTTTTCATTTATGTCAAAGGAGTAAGCATCCTTCATGATGAACTCCTTGCTTCGGATCACGCCGAACCGGGGCCGTATCTCGTCACGAAACTTTGTGTTCACCTGGTACACGCTCAGGGGAAGGTCCTTGTATGAAGAGATAATAGACCGCACCACCGCGGTAAAGGCTTCCTCGTGAGTTGGTGCCAGGGCGTATTCCATG
>JAGYNX010000415.1 GCA_018399855.1 Spirochaetota bacterium | reverse complement strand
GCGTTTTGAAAAATCTCGTAGTGCTGCACCATAACCCTGCTCATCTCTTTGATAAAGAGGGGTGAATCCTTGATAGTCACCGGCATGATGACGATGGCAAAGCCGCCGATTGTGAATACCACGGGTTTTTCCCGCATGATGTCAAAATCGGTGTACTTCTCGTACAAGAGCTCCTTCGGGTTATACAATGATTGTGGACGGTGTTCAAACATGGCTACTCCTTAACTCGAACTCGAACTCGAAGTTTTCGCGAACTTCCAGAACGCGATGTTATCCAGATCCCCGTATGCCGCGTTGTAATCCCAGTCGGGATTGGTGATCAGCGGCGTCTCGTCTTTCTGCGCGATGCCTTTAAAGGGGATGTTGGAATACTCGGTGCCTCCCAGCAACATCTCGAAGTCCTCCGGTGCGATCTGGAGACGCCGGATGTAGAGCCGGGCTTCCCGCTTGTTCACGTTCTTCCCGATCAGCACCGCCGAGGGGAACAGGGTGGCAACGATATCCGAGCCGTGTACTACCCGTGTCCAGTCTGGATCCGTGTCGTCCACTTTTGCCTGTGAGAGCAGCGCCACGGTTTCAGGCTGTATCTGGTAGCATTTTGACTCAAGGTTGAACTCCTGTGATATCAGGTCACGCCTGATCTCGTTTGCCGGCACGCCGTGGGTGAACTTCGCGTATTCCCTGGCGATTTTCCAGCTGAACTCTTTATCCATGTAGGCAAATCGCAGGAGGCCGTTGCCGTCATGGAAGTCGAGGTACAGCGCCGGGTGGTGCAGGAACAGTTTTTCACTGTCCAGCCCCAGGTTGGATGTGGTGATATTGTAACTATTGGACATTTGTCCGCCTCCTCATTTTCAAAAACTCGTCAGGCCTGAGGGACCTGTCGTCTATATACACATCAGCAACCGGCTTTCCCATGATAATGGTGTGATACTTCACGCCGGCAGCTGAAAGCTGCTGTTGGGTAACGTTCAGATGATTCCAGTGACGGCCCGTCCAGAGTATTATCTCGTTGCCGTCGTCATACAGGGTGTTCAGCTTCTCGATGAGGCAAAAATCGGCATCGCGGTACACGTAGGAGCCGTCCGGTTTTACCTCTGAGAACAGAATAGTGTCATCTATGTCGAATAAGAATCTCATACCGCACGCTCTGTCATTTTCTCCCGGTGTTCCATTTCTCCGGGATATAGTTGTTTTACGCCGGATCCCAGCATGTGGCCGGTTTTGCGTACTCCCTGCACCAGCTGGTAAAACTCGTGTGGTTCCAGGCTGGCGGCGTGATCGGTGCCTTTCAGGGACCGTGACAGGGTAAAATGCTTTTCTATCATGGTGGCCCCCAGGGACACGGCCAGCTGGCAGCTGTCGATTCTCCTGTCATGTGAAGAAAACCCCACCGAGTGCCACGGGGCCATCTGCTGCAGTGTCTTGATATAGAGCAGATCATAATGATCAGTGGGGTATTCGGAGATGCAGTGCATCACCGTGATGTGTTCCGGCCCCATGGCATCGGCCCATAGTTTCAGCTCTGTTGTTATCTCTTCATGGCTCCACCCCCCTACTGATAGAATTACTGAATTATAAAATTGCGATACTACACGCCTAAGTTTTTCATCACGCAGCCTGCAGCTGGGGACCTTAATGCGTTCCCAGAACAGGTACGCCAGTTTGTCGGCACTCTCGGCATCCACCGCGGAGACCAGGAAATTCATGTCTTTCGCGTATATTTTAAGCTGCTCCAACTGCTGTATGGATAAATCCAGCACCTTCCGGTGTTTCCTGTATGTAGGCGCAAAGGAATGAGGGGAGTCATACGGAAAGTCTTTGACCTTCTCAATGTCCCATTTCTGGAATTTCACAGTGTCCACGCCGCACTTACGGGCAATGTCAATCATGACCTTTGCCACTTCAATAGATCCCTGGTGGTTCTGTCCTATTTCAGCGATTACCTCTACCATCTCATACCTCTAAGCACTCTGCGATTTGGTCTCTCATCTGTATTAAGGTGCCGGTGTGTAGTTGTCTCATGATCTGTATAT
>JAGYNX010000414.1 GCA_018399855.1 Spirochaetota bacterium | reverse complement strand
ATCCCGAAAACATCTCCGCCCTGTTCTTTAAGGATGGTGAACAGAAATGGGACTCCAGTATCTTCATGGAAAACAGGTGCACCTATGCCTTTGACGATGGACTGAAAAAAATAATCATATGGGGCGTTGTCTGCCAGAAAGAGTAACGGCTGCTGTCAATATACTGCCGCGCTCTTCTCGGGTAATTTCGACATGGCCCTGAGTCCCTTATCCATTGACAGCAGGTTGGCACCTGTGGCCCCGGTGGTGCAGGCCCGAACACAGTTGTAGCAAAGCAGGCAGTCGTTGCCATGCAGTACCCGTTGGTCCTGTATGGTTATGTTCCCTGTGGGGCAGCTCTTTACGCAATCGCCGCAAAGATTACAGCTTTCGGATGTAACTTTAATGGCTGGCATAATCCTCCTGGCGATTCCGGGTGGTGCCATGAATGAAAAGTACTTCATGATACCGGGGATATGTTGTATGCCTTTGCCAGGAAGATCCGCCCTTTCCATGCAGCGTGCAACGAACTCTTTTATGTACGAGGTATCAGTATCCAGGGGTTTACCCTTCGCCAGTGGATTGTCAGACTGGAACATCATGGCATGCTGCCCCTCAAGCTGCAGGGCTCCCACCACTTTTCCTTTTTTCCCGCGTATTTTCCGGGCCATGTACGAGAGGTTTGAACCCACGGTTACATTCCCAAATGTGACGAACAGTCCTACGGGCAGGTTATCAAGTGTACCAATAGCGTTGAGAAATTCAATTACCACGGATGGAGTATGCCACATGTAGGTGGGGGTTCCTATGATGAGAAGATCGGTATCCAGCATTTCCGGGGGAATGGCGTTCCTGCATTCAGGTATTTTGTAGAAACTTGTTTGTATGTTGTTGGTTGACAGTTCATCGGCTATCCAGCCCGCAATTCTGCGGGTGTTGCCCGACGCGCTATAGCAGGCAATTGAGGCATGTTTCATCGGTTGTATCTCCTGTATTGTTACTGTACTTTTTTCGACAGCTGGTTTGCAGCCGTCAATAGTGGGTCCCACACGGGACTGAAGGGCGGTGCGTACGCCAGGTCACATTGCCAGAAGTCGGCAACTGTCATGCCGGCATGCAGGGCCACTGCCACGGCGTGTATGCGGTGGGCCACCCCTTCACGTCCTACCATTTGCGCGCCAAGCAGGAGGCCGGTCTGCCTATCGCCAACCATTGCAACGTGCATGGTGGTGCTCCCCGGGTGCGCGTGGGCGCGGCTGCGGGATTCGATGGTGATCTCTACCGGGTCAAAACCGTGTTCACCTGCTTCATGGGGGTTTAGTCCCGTCCGTGCCACCTCAAGGCCGAAGACCCTGAACATGGCCGAAGAGGCGATTCCCTGCAGCTTGAGCCCTTCACCAAAAAGATTATCCGCAACGGCACGGCCCGCCCTGTTGGCCTGTACGGCAAGGGGTACCCATGTTTTTTTGCCGGTAACCACGTGATACGCGTCGGCACAGTCCCCGGCGGAATATATATCCGGGTCACCCGTGTTGGTAAACCTGTCCACGGAAATGGCGTTGTGTATACTGGTATCCAGTCCCGCTTCCTTTGCAAGTTCACTGTTGGGTTTTACGCCGATGGCTGGCAGTACCAGCTGGCAGTGAAAATCCCGGTCATCGCAATGAACGGTCAAAGTGTTATTGGTTTTGCTGATTGAATTGATGGTGTGGCCGGAATAGAGTTCTACACCGTTATCTTCAAGCTCTTTCCATACCACGTTGGAAAGCTTTTCATTCAGCCAGGGGAGAAGCCGGCTTCGGGGTTTTACCATGGTCACTTCAACGTCACGGGTGCGCAGTGAATCCGCCATCTCAAGGGCGATGTATCCCATGCCGATTATCACCGCTTTTTTCACGTTATGTTCTGCTAAATACGCTTTCAGTATGCGGCCGTCTTCAAGTATTTTCAGGGGCAGTACTCCCTCGTTCTCTATGCCGGGCAAATCCGGGATGATGGGTGAAGCCCCGGTGGCAATAAGCAACTTGTCGTAGTTGCATTCGAAGGTGTCACCGTCC
>JAGYNX010000413.1 GCA_018399855.1 Spirochaetota bacterium | reverse complement strand
TTTTCGTCAGCAAAGCCTTTGAAAAGATATGGGGTGTGCCTGCCGATGAGATATACCGGGATCCTGATACCTGGTTGAAACATGTTCATCCAGATGATATTCAAATGGTACGGGAGAACTTCGATAAGATCGTTGAAAAACGTGGATACGATTCAACCTTCAGGGTGATCGGGTCAGACGGTACTACCCGCTGGGTACGGGACCGGGGATACCCGCTGCTTAATGGTGACGGGAAGATATACAGGATTGCCGGGATTGCCCAGGATATCACGCAGGCAATGGAAGCCGAGCAGGCACTCCACTACAGCGATGCAATGCGTACTGCCATGCTGAACGCCTCCACGGATGCGGCCCTGATGATAGATATTGACGGCACTATACTTGAAGCCAACCAGGAGCTTGCCCATCGTTTCAACAGTACAATTGAGGATATGCTGGGTACCAGTTTCTGGGATTATCTGCCCGGCGATGTGGCACATACGAGAATTGAGAGGTTGAAACAGGTAGCCGAATTAAAAGAACCGGTGCGATTTGAGGATGACCGTGAGGGGATGTGGAATGACAACTCCTTTTACCCCATTTTCGATGAAGACGGAGAAGTATACCGGGTTGTCATCTTTTCTCATGACATCACCGACCGAAAACGTGCCGAGGACGAGATACGGGCCCTCAACGAACAGCTGGAACAATGGGTTGAGGAAAGGACCAGGGAACTCAGTGAAGCAGTACACAAGCTGAAAGAGCGGGAAGCGGTACTGCAGGAATACCACGAGGCCATCGAGGCAGCACAGGACAGGGTGGCGGTGATTGACAGGGATTACTGTTACCGGCTTGCCAATGCATCTTTTCTCTCCCAGAGGGCGGTGGCCAGGGAACATGTGATTGGGAAACACGTGAAAGATGTGCTTGGTGAGGATGTATTTGCGAATATAAAAGTATTTATTGACAGGTGTTTTAACGGCGAATTTATCAGCTATGAGATGAAGATGGAATATCCCGGAAAGGGAGAACGCTACCTCAATGTGTATTATTATCCAGTTGAAGATGATAAGGGTCATGTTTACAGGGTAGTTGCGGTTATCAGCGATATCACTGAAAGAAAGCTGGCCGAGCAGGAACTGAAAAACACGGAGGAACTGTTGTCGGCAACAGGGCAGATCGCAAAGATTGGGGGGTGGATGTATGACGTCAATAATGACCGTCTTATCGCTACCGAAGAAGTTAAGCGAATATTTGGAATTGACAGGGATGTACAGAGCCTTGCCGAGATACGTGAATTCTTTTCCCCAAAGGACATGAAAAAAATTATCGAATCGTACAACAGTGCAGTGGCAAATGGTAGTGATTTTGATTACGAGATTCGACTTCGAACACCAATAGACGATGGAAGGGTGATTCATGTTATAGGGAAGCCATTTCAGGAAGATGGTGCTACCACAAGGATCTATGGTGCTGTACAGGATATCACCCTGCAAAGGGAGATTGAACGTGAGAAAAAACTCTTTTTTGATGTATCCCTGGACATGATCTGTGTTGCAACTACTGATGGATATTTCAAACAACTAAGTCCCACGTGGTCAAAGACCCTTGGTTGGGATGAGAATGAACTTAAAGCAAAGCCATACCTTGAATTCGTACATCCCAATGACCGTGAATCAACTGTAAATGTAAAAGAAGATTTGCATGATGGTAATAATATTCTAAACTTTGATAACAGGTACCTGTGTAAAAACGGGGAATACAAGTGGCTTTCATGGAAATCGTATATTGATCTTGAAGATAACCTGGTATACGCCGTTGCACGTGATATACAGGACCGCAAGGAAATGGAAGAAGAACTTCTTCGAAAGACGGAGGAATTGCAGAAGGCCAAGGACGAGGCGGAAGGGGCCAACAGGGCCAAGAGTGAATTTCTTGCCAACATGAGTCATGAAATTAGAACTCCACTTAACGCGGTGATCGGATTCAGTGAACTTCTTTCCGGCATGGTGTCAGATCCCCGGCAGCGTAACTATATTGAATCAATAAAAACATCGG
>JAGYNX010000412.1 GCA_018399855.1 Spirochaetota bacterium | reverse complement strand
ATTGCGAAGAGGGGAGGGGCGTCTTATGTGCTTTAAAAGTGATCACTAATGGAATTGTGTTTTTTGCAGAAAAATCAGATTAATACTTGACTCAGGATTGACTATAATGGTAAAAGTATATGAGTGAGTACTTACTCATTATTTGATAATTTTAATTATATGGTATCTTGTATGAAATTTAAAAAGTTAACCATTGGTATTCCCCGTGAAATTATGGAACAGGAAAACCGGGTTGCGGCAATACCAGAAACGGTTTCCCTGATGGTGAAAGAAGGCGCCAGGGTAATAGTGGAAAAGAACGCGGGTAGAGGCTCATATTTTAATGATGATGATTATACTGCCAGAGGAGCTTCCATTGAAGAGGATATACAGGCCCTGTTTAATGAAAGCGATATTATTTTAAAAGTAAAAGAACCCAAGTTCAACACTACTGTCAACATGCACGAAATTGACATGATGAAAGAAGGACAGGTGCTGATCACTTTTCTTCATCCTGCGAATCCTGTGAACCATGAAATGATACAGAAGCTGGCAGCAAAAGGTGTGACCAGCTTTTCACTTGATTGTATTCCCAGGATCACCAGGGCGCAAACCATGGACGCATTGACATCCATGAGTACGGTTGCCGGGTACAAGGGGATACTTTCGGCCGCGTACAGGCTTCCCAAATTTATGCCAATGATAAGTACGGCTGTAGGTATTATCAGGCCTGCAACTGTTTTCGTGCTGGGGGCAGGCATAGTTGGTCTGCAGTCGCTGGCAACAGCGAAGAGACTGGGAGCGGTTATTTATGCTGCGGACATAAGGCCGGATGCTGAGGAACAGGCAACAAGTCTTGGCGCTAAAATCATTCCAACAGGAATTTCCCCGGAAAAAGCTCTTGGTGAAGGTGGATACGCGAGGCATCTCCCGGAGGACCTGCTGAAGGAAGAAAGAAAGGCGTTACATGATATCATTAAAGAAGCGGATATCGTAGTACTCTCGGCCCTTATTCCCAGGAAAATGGCCCCTGTGCTGATTACCGAAGAGATGGTAAAAATGATGAAGCCGGGATCCACCATAGTTGATATATCAGTTGACCAGGGTGGCAATTGCGAGTTGACCGAGGCTGGCAAGGTATGCGTGAAGCATGATGTATATATTGACGGCACACAGAACATTCCGGGATCGGTTCCCTCAACAGCCAGCCTTCTTTTCGCGCAAAACATCTACCATTTACTTGAATTGCTGGCAGACAGGGGAAAGATCAATGTAGACCTGGATGATGAAATAATCGCTTCTTCGCTGGTAACGAGGGATGGAAAACTGGTGAACAGGGATGTTCTTGATGAATTAGAATTATACAGGCAGGAGGTGGAAAAATGAGTTATCTTGCGTTGCTTGTGATATTCGCTGTTTCCATGATCCTGGGGTATAAGCTGATTAGTGAAGTTCCCCCGTTACTGCATACTCCCCTGATGTCGGGAATGAACGCCCTGTCAGGTATAACAATACTTGGAGCCTTAACTGCAACAGCCGGTGCAGCCATAATCGGAAGTAAAGTACTTGGATTCCTGGCAATCATGCTGGCGATGATAAACGTTGTTGGCGGGTTTTACGTGACTGGAAGGATGTTGAAGATGTTCAAGTCAGGGAAAAAATAATATAAAGTATAGCCAGGTAAATGTTTATGACTATATCAACATATGAAATAATATCAATCGCGCTGGTTTTACTGGTAGCTGTAAATATCAAGCTGATAAGTTCACCACGGACTGCCGTGCTGGGAAATCGTCTCAGCACTCTTGCCATGGCGGCAGCTATTATAGTGGTGATGCTGCATGAACAGATAATAGGGATCCCCCTCCTCCTGGCAGCCGTCGCATGTGGCAGTATCGTGGGACTTTTCCTGGGGGCAAAGCCTTCAACATTGCAGGTGCCCCAGCTGGTGGCGCTTTTTAACGGGTTTGGCGGCGGCGCATCGCTGCTGGTCTCCCTGGTGCTGCTGGTGGAAGCACCCGGGTCACTGGCATTACCGGCATCGCCAGGCGTGGCTGGTTGTGCATGCACCAC
>JAGYNX010000411.1 GCA_018399855.1 Spirochaetota bacterium | reverse complement strand
AAAAGACATTAATCACAACAATACCCGTAAGGATGAGCACAATGCCGATGATGGCGGGTATATCAAGCATCTCACGATAAATGATATAACCGAAAATGGCTATTAGCACGATTCCCAGCCCCGACCAGATAGCATAGGCCACCCCGATGGTAAGTGTTTTCAATGAAAGGGTAAGAAAATAAAATGCTGCCAGGTAGCCCGTGATTACCACCAGTGTTGGTACCAGCCTGGTAAAGTCCTGGGTTGCCTTTAACGAAGAGGTCGCTACAACTTCACATATTACCGCGATTGTAAGGTATATATATGCCATACGCAAAACTATTCTCCCATTATTTATTCTTCCAGATTATCAATAAGAACCTGGTTAATTTGCAAGGATATATTATTGAAATCCAGTATCAATTTAAAGTAAATCTATTTTTTTAAGTAAACATATGAACGTTTGTTGGGAACAAAATGTTGGCAAAATATAAAAAACGCTCCCTGTAAAGGGAGCGTAGCATAATTATCATATTTTGAAAAGTCGTATGCAGATCAAAGCGTAGGCACGTTCTGAACACCTCGTCGTTTCTTCTCTTCGAGTTGCTTCTTCTCTTCTTCAATGCGGGCCTTTTCTTCGGCTTCTTTCTGAGCCTTCAGTCGTGCAGCTTCACGGGCAGCCTGGCGCTTTTTCTCAAGTTGGGCCTGCTTTTTTGCTTCTTTATCCATATTTTCTATTTTGTCGTCTTTTGTTTCTTCTTTCTTCTTATCAATTGTTTTAGTAACTTTTTCAAGTTCTTTAGTTATGTCATTAACTTCTGCATCTTTCTTCGCATCTTTCCCTGGTTCCTGTTCCGTTACTTCTTTGTCAACAACTGGTTTCTCAGGAGCTTTGAGGGTTTTGAGATCGTTAGATATGGTTTCAAGCTGCTGTGGTTCAATATCCTTAACTTCAATCTTCTCTTTTTTCTCAACGATTACATCAACGTCTTTCTCTTCAAGTTCAACAGCACTGCCTTCTGTGACCTGTTCCTCGGCTTCTTCAATTACTTTTCCTTCTTTTACCGGGTTAACAGAAACAGTACCGGATAATACATCAATCCTGCCTTTTTTCTTTTCATTGGAAACCATGAAGGAAGTTCCACGAACAGAAGCCACACAGGTATCAGACTGAACCTTGTATGTTGATCCCTTGGTAAGCCTGGGAACAATTGAATACAGGCTTCCTTTTTCTACTGTAAGACTTACATTTTCAGTCTCAGCTTTCTGAGCCAGCAGTTTTATTGAAAACTGTGAGTTTTCTTTCACCCTCACTATTCCCACATTTCCATAACTGATGTCAGCAAGAGACATTTCACCAGTAGCAACTGTATCTCCTTCGTGAAGTGAATCTCCATTTACAGCATTTCGGGTATTGTCATTGCTTGATATTGTTACTTCGCCAACAACGGAATATATGGTGAACAAGGATCCTGTTTCCTGTTCCTGCTGTTTATTACAGGACAAAAAGCTGGAAGTGATAATTACCGATGTTATAACCAAAATAAAACGTTTCATATTGTTACCCCTCAAGGATTTATAAAACTGTTATTTGTTAATTGGAACATTGTTTGGTTTATATATTATCGGTCTACTATATTCATGTAATTACAAACATCAATCACTTTTTATACCCTTTTTAAAGAAGAAAAGTGTAAAAAAATGTGTATCCGTTACACCAGGTGACCCGGTAGAAAAAAGATTATGAATTATTTGACTGGCTTGTTTGTGAAAAGTACAAGATAAATAATACAACAGGAATTGTCAATGCCGCAAGAAGTAATGGCTGTTGATGAATAAGGGAAGGTTGGAAGACAACAGCAAGGGCTATACCCGCAAGTGCCCCTCCAAGGTGCGCCTCGTGGCCGATGTTTCCCACTCCACGTCCTATACCGTAAATTGAAATCAGGATGAACAATATGGCAAACAGCCATGATGGAATAGGAATAGGGATGGGGAAGACAAATACACTTCCTCCCGGCAGCAGAAATATTGACGCGAAGATGACACCGCTTACCGCACCGGAGGCTCCCACAGCCCTGT
>JAGYNX010000410.1 GCA_018399855.1 Spirochaetota bacterium | reverse complement strand
CAATAGGAAAACCTGATATAATTCAAATCCCTGCTGATTTGATAAATTTCAATGCTAAAAATGTTTTAGCAATTAGAACATCATGGCTTGATGGTAATGGTGGTTTTAATGGTATCATTAAATTTGGGGAATGGCAATCATTAAAAAGAGAGTGGATAAAAGAAATCATATGGTATGCTTCATTAACATTTATTAATTTTTTTCTTTCAATATATTTCTTGTTGTTTTTTTGGAAAAGAAAAGTGGATAGATATTATCTTTATTTCAGCCTATGCTCTCTTTGCCTTGGTTTATGGACTATTGGCTTTAAAGGAATTATATTATGGATATTTGACAAAAAAGTTGTATATCTCTTTAGTACTTATATTGGTGCCATATTGCTGCCAATTATGACATTGAGCTTTATCTTCGAATTTTTTAAGTTTAGGAAGACAAAATTATTTTATGGGATAGTAATTTTTTATGGATTTCTTGCTATTTCTTTTTTACTTGAAACAATTTTAACAAATTGTATAACTTTTTTCCAGGATAATTTATATTTTGTTTTTATGTATAGTAATTTTATCTTTTTGATATATTTATTAGTTCTTTGTTTTCGTGCTATTAAGATTGGGGTGGCATATTCAAAACAAATACTAATTGGTGTTGGTTTTTTGTTTTTAGCCTTTTTCCTTAGTTCATTTCAGTTTTTAAGTTTTTCTCAATATGATCCACCTCTTGTCGAAGGCTTCTTCGCCATGACCCTGGTATTCGCTTCCGTGCTCGCTTCACGCTTTTCGCAGGTGCATACCGATCTTGAGAAGGCCCACGGTGACCTGCTGGTGCTTGACAAGCTGAAGGACGACTTCATGGCCACCACCAGTCACGAGCTGCGCACCCCGCTGCATGGCATTATCGGCCTGTCTGAAACCATCATGCAGCGGCAGGACCTTCCCGTTGCCACCCATTATGAGAACGTGAAGCTCATCAACACAAGTGCCCGCCGGCTGAATTACCTTGTTGACGACATACTGGATTTTACAAAAATGCGTTCGGGCAGGGCCGAGCTGTTCTTCAAGACCATACGCACGCGTGAACTGTTGTCGGGGCTTACGTCCCTCGCCCTTGGCATGGCATATGAAAAGAACATCACGGTGCGGGCAGAACTTCCCGATACACTGCCCAACATCATTGCCGACCGCCACCGGGTAGAGCAGGTGATACTGAACCTGCTTGCCAACGCGGTGAAGTTTACCGATGAGGGAGAGGTGGTGGTAGGCGCACGTGAAGTAGAGGATGGTGTTGAGGTATCGGTAACGGATACCGGGTGCGGCATCAATCCTGATTACCTTGAAAGAATATTTGATCCTTACACGCAGGAAGCATCAGCCGATACCCGTTCCAAACAGGGAACGGGGCTGGGTCTTTCTATCGCCCGATACCTGGTTGAACTTCACGGGGGGCGCATCAGCGCAAAAAGCGGGATGGGGGCCGGCAGCACGTTTACGGTGGTGTTTCCATTTGAGCCGCCCGAAGAAGTGCAGGCAGTAACCGGTACACGAATGGAAGGCAAGCTTTCAGGGCATATGCCGCAGCAGGCAGAAGAAATACAATCTTCAGATACAGCGATTGCCCTTTCGGCTGAGAAAGAAACACTGCAGGAGCAACGAAAAGAGACCACCCGCTCGGCCCGCATTCTTGTGGTGGATGATGACCCTATAAACCTGCGTATCGTGGAATCCATGCTTGAGGGAGAAGGGTACCGGGTGCTGATAGCAGAAAACGGAAAAGACGCCCTCGAGCTGATGAGCCGTGAACAGGTTGACCTGGTGCTGCTTGACGTGATGATGCCCGATAAAAGCGGCTACGAGGTTGCCATGGATATGCGCAACATGAAGGGCTGGGAGTTTATACCCATTATCATGGTTACCGCCAGGAATCGAATTGAAGACATGGTGAAGGGATTCATCTTCGGGGGTAATGATTACGTATCAAAGCCATTTAACGGGCGTGAACTATTATTACGGGTAGAAAACCAGCTGGTGATCAAGCAGATGATCGATCTTGAACGGTCACTGAAAAAGG
>JAGYNX010000041.1 GCA_018399855.1 Spirochaetota bacterium | reverse complement strand
CCGGGCGGTTATCATGGGATTGAAATAAAACTCTTCGCTATACCTGTATTTTCCATACGTACGAACTTCAATAGTATCATGGCGGACGTGAGAAATAAGATAGCCCAAACCCGCACCGGGAATGACACGGGTGGTAGGTGACAGTGCAACGGGCCAGCCGGTAAGAAATGAAACCGGGATCATGTAGAAATGGTCAATTGAGCGAATGGATGGTTTCATGCGGTAAAATCCCACTGACGCGCTGAGGGGATACCTGTTTAAAAAAAAGTCATTGAGTGTAATGTCCAGGGTGCTTCCCATACCCGCGTCTGTGCCGTCGGCAAGAACACCCAGTGGGGACACGAAGCTTCCCTGCAGGGTGAGATTACACCTGCCGGTTACCCCTGTATAGCCGTTATAGTATAACCGTGACCTGTCCACCATTCGCATGATGTTGTGTTCGAAGTCCGCCGTGCTGCTGTTTTTTCTGCTCAGTGAAAGATCAATGATACCCTTTTCCGTATCGATAAACCGCAGGTCAATCCTGAGCTTGCCCAGCCGGGTAACCGATCCCGTGATAACTTTTTGAACAGAAAGTATCCTGCCGATCTCAGCCATGCCCTGCGGATCAGTACGCCCGGTAATGCTCTCCGGGTGCTTTTGCAGTATTGTATCCACGTGACTTCTTTCAAGAAGTATAAAGGTGCCGGACTGGAAAAGCTTATGTGAAAGAATATCCTTTACTGCCATTGCCAGGGCTTCACTGCAATTGTTTGCCTGTATGTGCATAACGGCTATGGTTATTTTCTCGTCTTGCATGCCCTGTGCCGTTTCTGCCATGAGAGGGGGCACCATGTACATGGTGTTGAGCAGTATCAATTGTATGTATAGTAACCGCATAGAGCTGATCAGTATTTTATTATGAAATGGGTACTTACATTCTTGGAACGGGTTTCCCGTCCGCCAAAATCAGTGGTGCGTGATATTTTGGACTTGTACGCAAGATTATCGCCGAAACTGTCCCTTCCGGCATTGCCATATAGAAGGATGTATTCATGATTGTGTTTTTTTATCTCATCTTCCTGGTATGTGCCGATGCCTTCATCTCCGGGAAGAAGCCTGTTGGCTTTTCCCGTTCTATCATACCATACCCTTTCTTTGAAATCAGGATCAGCATACATGTCGTCCCTTGTTTTGTCCGCTACCCTGTTTGATCCCCGAATAAACACACCACGCAGATCGGGAATGTTGAAGGTATGTACGCCGTCCCCTTCGCCAAAATGTAATGATATAACCGAAAAAAGCCTGGAATACTGCTCCCTGCTTACCTCCCGGCCGTCACATATCATCCACCCATCGGGCACCTTGTCGCTGGTTCCCCCAAATGGCATGATTATGCCCGCGGGTGCAACGGAAACCTGTTCAGCAAGCTGGTTGATGCGGTCTTCCAGCAGCCTGAAGTTTTCATTTACCTGGCTTGCCGAGATGACGCTTCCCGGTCTGAATATATGCGGTATGCTGACCGGTGATGTATATGCCATTATTACACTGGCGAAAAGTGTTACGGTTATCCATGAGGGTATTGTTTTTTTCAGCATAACTCGGTTTCCTGGTTGTGATACACAACTGATTTTTTTGTCTGGTTTGCTGCTTGAGATGATTTGAGAAAATATGCAACGGATTCAAAATGTAATGTTTCTTTATGTAGTATCAGACCATTGTGGGTTATTATGTTTATTTTTTCAAGTAATATCAGCCTATTGTACTGTTTTTTCTGAAAAAAAGTGCAAAATAGTACTGATTTTTCATAAAAACAATTTTCAATAGCTAATACACTTGACGTAATAATAAAATGCTTGAAATAAGTTTTAGTCTAAAGATACATTACAGAAAAAGAACTAAAGACAGGATTAATTACATGGCTCGGAAAAAGGCGGAGAAAGAAGAAATGCGAAAGATGCAGATTGTGCAATCTGCATATGAGGTTATCGCATCAAAAGGGTATAATAATTTTACAGTTGAAGATATTGCAAACAATGCCGGTCTTTCAAAAGGTGGAGTGCTGCATTATTTTAAAACAAAAGAAGACATTCTCATTCATCTTCTTGAGCAGATATACATAATAATAAAAGAGAATATCAACCGTCGTGCGGACAAGTATAAAACACCGGAGAGAAAACTTCGTGCCATAGTCATTGCCTTTATTGTTACCGCCAAACGTCATCCTGCATTTTACACGGTGCTTGTCGATTTCTGGGCACAGGTTCCCATCAACAACCGGGTAAAAGCCATAAACAGCCGTATATATGAGCAGCTCTGTGATGAGATACGAAAGGTTATTGATATGGGCATTGAGCAGGAAGTGTTCAAACAGGTCAATTCTGTGAATGCTTCTTACGCCATTGCCGCCATGGTTATGAACGTGGCAATACAGTGGACCTTTAACCCGGAAATGTATAATATTGATCATCTTGCCAGAACCAGCATGAAGATGATAATGGCCTATATTACAGCGGAATAATCAGCCGTGCGGTTGTTTTGTGTTCTTCGTCAGTATATACTGTAAAATTAGTATGCGGTATATCAATGCTTTTCAGCAATACCACCACCATGGAAAGCCCCAGCCCCATACCCTCGGCGATTGGATCTGGATTTTCCATGTAAAATTCGGCGATGCTGTCATAATGTGAAGATCTTTCTATCCTTTCGTGTATACGCTTGAGTTCTTTCTCGGGAAGGGGCAGGTTGTTGATTACATCTACTATCAGTTTTCGTCCCTGTATTTTCAAATATACCCGTGTTGAAAGGCGGTATTTCTTCGATTTTACCCCGTACTTCAGAAGTGCTTCCTCGTTGAGTATCTTGCGTACCCGGGTAACCACCTCCATGGGGTCATCAGGATTCTCGATCTCGCCTTCTTTTATCAGGATAAACTTGGCATTGGCCTTTATGGCGTTAGCAATGAGTTCTTTTATACTTGAGTAAACCGGGGTAAGGTAGTCTTGTTTATTGCTTTTTTCCAGGATCTTTGCCAGGGCAAACTGAATATTCTTCTCTGTTTCTTCAAGAATGGAATAACTGATAAACACCATGTCTTGCCCGGTGTTTATAGCTGATATTATCTCGTTCTTAATTTCCGGTGTCTTTATCGTACTTTCCATTAATATACATGTCGGTAAGAATAGTATTGATTCGCAGAAATTATTCTACAAAACAGTCGGTATATATGCAAGAACAAATTAAATAAAAGATTTCACCACAGAGGCACAGAGATACAGAGGGGGAGTATATGTTTTACCCGTTGCATTTCATAACAACTGAAAGATTATCGCAATTGGCATATCGCTTTAATTTAACACAAAGACAAATATAAAATCCTTTCTCTGTATCTCTGTGCCTCTGTGGTGAAATCCTTACCCGCAAAGACGATTGACTTTTTTTTGCTTTTGTGCAGAATGTCCCACCATTACATTAAATAATTAAATATAGATTTATATCAGGTGAGGGGACATGGGTGAAATATTGTTTCCATCGGTTCCATCTTTAATCAGTTTAACAATACTTGGCGCGTTGTTCGGGCTGATTCTTTCAATTGTGAAGAAAACACTCAGGGTGGAGAAAGATCCACGTATAGAAAAAATTGAAGCAATTCTACCGGGGGCCAACTGCGGGGCGTGCGGTTTTCCCGGATGTGCCGGGTATGCGGCAAGTATAGTTAATGAAGGGGTGTCCCTGAATCTCTGTCCAGTTGGGGGAAGAGAGACAATCGAGAAGATGGCCGATGTGATGGGCGTAGAGGCAGAGGTGTCATCATCAAAGATTGCACGGGTACACTGTCAGGGCGGTAACGACGTGACAAAGATCCGTTTTATATATGACGGCCCGTTAAGCTGCTCCGCCGCCCAACTGGTAGCCGGCGGATTCAAGGTTTGTGAATACGGGTGTCTTGGGCTTGGCGATTGCGTACGGTCATGTCCATTTGATGCCATACATCTTAATGATAAAGATATTCCCGTTGTTGATCCGGTTAAGTGTACTGGTTGTGGTAACTGCGTAGAGGCATGTCCGCGAAATATTATAAGTCTTTTGGACAGGGAATTTGACGTCTACGTGATTTGCAGAAACAAGGAAAAAGCACCGCGAATGAAAAAAGGATGTTCGGTAGGCTGTATCGCGTGTAAACGGTGCGAGAAAGTGTGCAGAACAGAGGTATTTGCTGACAATGATGAGGTTGATACCGCCATAAGAGTAGTTGACTTTCTTGCCGTATTCGATTACAAGACATGTATTAACTGCGGCAGATGTGCTGAAGTTTGTCCGCAGGATGTAATAGAATTTGTTCAAGAGAAAGCAGAAGTTAAATGAAATCACTTAATGACATGAATGGTGCTGAACGTGCAGCCGCCTTGCTGGTAGCCCTGGGTCCCGATATCGCCTCAGAAGTAATGAAACACCTCGACGAAGACAGTATCAGCATTCTGGCGGGAGAAATAGCAAAAATTGACGCATTAAACCCCGAAGACAAGGAAGACCTGATCGGCGAATTTCTTCTGGAGCTGAAAAAGAAGAAAGGCAGTGTGACAGGGGGACAGAACGTGGCAAAAGAACTTCTGTTCTCAGCATTCGGCAAAGAAAAAGCAGAGGATATACTTCGCAAACTTACCCATCAAGACCTTGAGAAGGGGTTTGATTTTCTCTCTGATGTTGATTCTGAAATAATAATTACGTTGATACAAAACGAACATCCGCAAACCGTTGCGGTAACCCTTGCCTACCTGCCGCCGCGCAAGGCAGCGGAAGTGCTGAAAGGCCTGTCACAGGAGATGGCCAAAGAAGTGACTATTCGCATGGCCAAAATGGAAAAAACCTCCCCCGATGCCGTGCTGGAGGTTTCACGGGTGTTGCGCAAGAAATACGATGAACATCTTTACTCCGGCAGTGACGTGGCCCACGCGGGTGGGCTGAACGCCCTTGTAGATATCATGGGGCATATGAGCGGTGAACAGGAAAAACACATGATGGAATATTTTGATACCGCCATGCCGGATATATCAAGCGAGATACGGGCAAAGATCTTTACCTTTGAAAATGTATTAAATCTCACCAATCCTGAAGTACAGGTGCTCATTGACGAACTTGGAGACGACTATGTTATTGCCAGGTCTTTAAAAGGAGCGGGTGATGATTTGCGGGTAAAGTTTGTCAGGAATATGAGTAAAAACCGGGCCACCGATGTGTTAAGCGAGATGGAAGCAATGGGGCCGGTGCGGCTCAGCGAGATTAACGAGTCGCGGGACGAGATTGTGCGAAAAATGAGGGAATTGCACGATTCAGGGATAATCAACCTGCGTAAAGACAGGGAACAGTATGTTGAATAAAAAAAGGGGCCATGGGGGCCCCTTTTTATGTATAATAGCCTGCAGATACATTACTGGGCCATCTGTGCTTTTTCTTCTTCAGTCAACTCAACATCTTTTTCCGGGGTTATCATATCCGGCACTTCGTTTGAAAAATTCTGGATTTTCTTTCGGGCCAGTTCAGCAAACAGGGTTGTGCTATTGGCGAGATCTTCAAGGATCTCCATGGCCTCGTCCCTTGCTTTCTCCTTGTTCTTATCATCCAGTAACGCCAGTGCCTTCTCGTACATGGTGGCATCAACTATCAGGTCCATATCGGTGCTGTATCCGCTTTCTGCCCACTTGTCTTCGATCCACTTACCCTTAAGCCTGCCGATGAATACTTCAATCCAGTTGGCCTTTTCACCGGTAATAAATCCGATGGTTCCCTTGGGAACTTCAAAATATACCTTGCTGGTTGGTGTGGGGCGCACATGCAGTTTTACTTCGTCCTCAACAAATACGATGGGCTTATCTGCGAGAAACCGTGCCCGGGTATAGCCGACAGAATCATCAGCCAGTTTGATTTTCGCAACCTCTACCGGTTCCTTCTTTCCTTCAACAGGAATTTTTCCTTCTTCTGCCAGCAGGTCAACTCCCTCTGCTTTTTCAAGGGTTGCCAGCCATTTGCTGAACTGTTTGTTTTCATAAACAGCGATGCGAACAGTGGCATATTTTTTTGCCAGTGGCATTTCTTTCTCAGATTCGGGTTTTTCCTTCTTGCAGCCGATACCCGCTGTTAACATGGTAATGATAATAATAGTTACTATCTTTCTCATCTTCCCTCCAGGATAAACTTGAAATACTTGATATTTTTACGGCAGGTGATCTTCAATAGAATGACCATTTTTGATATAACCTGTTATTATTATGAGCGTCAAGCATTTTGCGAAAAAAGAGCATTCAGGAAAAGGTTACTTCCCGCTGTAAATATGTAATGTGCCGTCACTTGATATACGCTTGTAGAGTTTCTTTACGCTGTTGTTATAATCGGTTTTCGCGTCGGGGTCGTACAGTTGCATAACTTTTTTCACGTACTGCATGGTTGACTTTATTGGGGGTACCGACCAGTTCTTTTTCACCCTTCCCAGTCCGGCATGATAGGCTGCAAGGGCAAGGGATACCTCACCTTTGAAATATTTCATCAGGTGGGCGAAATGCGAGATTCCTGCTTCAAGGTTCTGCCTGGGGTCAAAGGGGTTCTTTACCTTGTAATAATGAACTATCTCCTGCATCAGCTGCATAAGCCCCATGGCACCCGCCACCGATACCGCGTCGGCATCGAAAGAAGATTCAATTTGTACAATGCAGCGTATCAGCTGTGGATCAACCTTTTCCCGTTTGGCGATCTCCCTTATGAGGTGATCATACTTGTTGTTTGAAAGGCTGGCCGTTCTTTTTCCCGCTTTTGCCTGGCCGGGAGAGTAATACTCAATAGTGCCGTCTTTATGCACCCGCTTCTTGATTTTTGAATCAGCATGCACCGGTAACGCCATACCGCATGCCAGTAACGTTATGATAATTGATATACTTGTTGTATGCCGGGGTGTCATATTTTTTAAACTCATCAAGTGTACCTGTGCCAAATATACTATCCTGCACTGTACAGGTACAGTATTTTTATTTTTGGTTCATTCTTTATATTTTTTCGTAAAACCTTCCAGCAGTCCTTCTTTATGCTCATACATTCTTTTTACCAGGTTACTGGTAACTCCGATGTACATCGTACCGTTTTTTCTGCTGGCTAAGATATATACATAATACTGCATGCTGTTTACTCCTGGATTCCCGCCTTCGCGGGAATGACATTTTTCACTTTTCACTTAATTCCATTTATCTGCGGTTAAAAAAAATTATGTGAATTGCAATTTCAAAGATTATTGTTATAAAAAATTATTTTCAATTCCCAATAATCCGGAAAGACCCAAAAATATCATTCTTCAAGTTATTTCCTGTCAAGCACCATTACGGTGATGTCGTCATCGAATGTGCTATTACCGGAGAAGTCGCGAAGGGTGGACAACAAAACCTCGGTAAAAACATCAGCTTTCAAATGTGCGTGTTCCCGCACAAGTGAAAATAAACGTTCTTCGCCAAATAACTGTCCACCGGGTGACGGGCATTCGGTTATGCCGTCAGTATACAGTATAAGACGATCACCGGGGTGTATGGTGATCTCACTTTCTTCAAGGGACAGTTCTTTGAATATACCAAGTGCCCTCCCGCGGGTGTTAAGCTCAATGATACTTCCACTGCTTCTACTGTAGAGTACAGGGGGAGGATGTCCCGCGCTGCAGTATCGCATTTTACCTGTTTTCTGATAGATAGAACAGTAGAAGGCTGTCACAAAATAATTACGAACAGTGGATCTCATTACCACTTCATTTACCTGGCGTAACACGTCAGCCGGAGATTCGTTACTTGATATAGTGTCAAGCCCCATTTTCGTTATGAGGGCGATGAAGGCGCTTGCAAGTCCATGTCCTGAAACGTCGGCGATCATCAGGTGCATATAGCCTGATTCATCAACGGTGTAATCATAGAAATCACCACCAATTCTCTGCATCAGCTGTAAAGACGCGTGAAGGGAATAGCCGGGGAGGGATGGCATATGTTCGGGAAGAAGCCTCGTAACGATCTGGCGTCCTGTTTCCATCTCTTCTTCAACACGCTGCAGCAACTGTTCTTTTCTGTCTCTTTCGTCTTCAATTATTTGCTGATATTCTTCATGCTGATAACGGAAAAAATTGAGTACAATGAATATACCACCGAAGAGGAAAAGGATGTCCAGGTAATAGAAGAATGTACTAAATGGTACAAGTGGATCAACATAGTTATAGCTTACCTGCAATACCATGAAAAAGGTTACTGTTACCAGGGCATATATCAGCTGATCCCGAAATCGTGAAAAGAAAATAAAAATACCCACAAAAGCGCCAAAAAAGTAATACTGGGTGAAGGCTTCAGGCCCGGTTGCTATTGAGTTCATGAAAAAATCAAAAAGCAGTGTAATAATAAACAGGTGAGTTGCCAGTGAATACCTGTGGGTGTGATTAAGCAGAAAGATGATAACTAAAACTGAAATGACTGAAAGCTGCATTGCCACAGCCCACAGAATACCTTCAGTAAAAAACGATAGGGCAAAAAGACTTTTTACGATAAGAATGAAACATAATATTCCATTGATAATACGAACCCGCTTCCTCTCGGAAAAAGCCAGTTGGCTGGTGATGCCTGTATTGATTATTCTTTGAAGGGGAATAAATATGTTCATCATTTCCATTTAAAAAAGTAATTTAACAGACCCCTGTACCCGAGTATGGATAGATAATTCACAATATGAGGACATGTCAAGCAGGATATGTTCTATTCAAATGAAACTTGATGGAGAACAAAAATACATCCAAAAAAGCTAATAATATCATACGGCTATAAATACATGAAACCGCCCGCTTCGCTCGATAAACGCAGATTAACGCGGATTATCGTGAATATTTGATAATTAATACCATCATCTGTGTTCATCTGCGTTTATCTGCGGTAAAAAAAATATGTAAATTGTAATTTCATAGATTTTTGTTATTAAGAAGTGTTTTCATTCTCAGGAATCCGGAAAGATTGAAATTTTTTCATAACAACACTCTTTCCCGTCAGCAGAAACCGCTATTCGGTTTTCTGCCACATGGATTCTGCCGCTAACAGTAAGATCACCACCGTGTAGCCGTGTGCCGGTATAGAGTGTAATAGTGTTGTTTTCAATAACTCCGAGAAACTGATTTCCTTTATCATGCACTTTATTGTTCATTTTCAGGGATACCAGGCAGTATTTGCCGGTGAAGCCTTCCATTTTTGTAATATGAATGTATGGATGCTGGCAAGGGCCCTCAGTTTTCCCGTACATGCCGTAAAAATCCCGTGAGTTGCCGCATGCTCCCACCCATAGTATCAACATGATTACAACGTAATGCCATACTCTGTTCATGATCTTTTTGCCCTGTGTTTTCAATAAACAGTTCTATCATATCATACCTGCAACGTATTCGCAAGCGGGTTTCTGTCACCATTTACACCCGCAGATAAAATTACGAAATCATGCTGTATTCAATTGACATAACTACTATCGTAATTTTTACTTGCCAAAAACTTGCAAGGAAACGGTTCGTTATGACTTGCTGTCTGGCTGGTGTTACTAAGAATAAAAGGTATTCATTTCATGCTGCATGGCTGATTGCCACAATGGTGCTTGTGCTGCAGTTATCATCCTGTGCACCGGCAGGTGCTCCCCTTGCTGAAAAGGGACAGATTGATCTCAGTTCATGGGATTTTAAAGATGACGGGATCGTAAAGCTTGACGGTGAATGGGAATTCTACTTCGGTCAACTGGTGCATCCACTTGATTTTACCGGCAATGCTGATATACAAATGACTTCTTTCATGGACGTTCCCGGAGTATGGAACACTGCAGCAGCCCCGGAAAAAGTTCTGCCCCCGAAAGGCTGTGCCACTTACCGGTTGCGTGTACGAATACCCGCTTTTTTTTGCCAATACGCGTTTAGAATTCTCGACGCGGCCACCGCGTACAGGATGTACGTCAATGGCAGGCCGGTGGCTGAAAATGGGAATGTCTCGTGTACAAAAGACAACGCAAAAGCCATGTATCACCCCCAGGTAGCATTGCTGCCTCCGGAAATATGTGATACCGGCACGACTGGTGAAAAGTATCTAGATATAGTAGTGCATGTCTCAAATCACCATCATATTAAGGCAGGCCTGTGGGAAAGCATTCGCCTTGGCCCGGCTGATCAGATCATCGACAACCGCATGAGAAGGGTGAATATTGTGATCGCGGTACTTGCGGTTATCATGATTATGGTGCTGTATCACCTGGGACTCTATGTTCTCAGGCGCAGGGACCCGTCCACCCTCTTATTTGGCCTTATGGGGCTTGTACTCATGACGCGTGAACTGGTGATGGGCGAACGCATGCTGGTGCAGTGGATTCCAGGCATTGATTTTCAGTTACTCAGTAAAATCGAGTATATAGCCTCATACACCAATATCACATTCATTGCCCTTTTTGTGAGCTCACTTTTCCCGGGTGATATGCCCCGCTGGATGAGAAATGCCTACATCGCCATTGGTGTGTGTATCGCACTTTTTGTGGGCACTATGCCCATGGATGTATACGCCCATGCCCGGATACTGTATGATCTATTCGTTCTGGGTGGTGGCGTGGTTATTATCGGGGTGATAATCCGCTCCATCATACGGGGACGAGAGGAAGCTTATATCGCCCTTGTGGGTATGCTGGGGTTGTACGGAACCGCCATAAACGATGTGCTGTACAACAACCACGTCATCAACACTTTCAACATGGCTTCACTGGGGCTGGTGTTCTATATTTTTTCCCAGTCGTTTCTGCTCTCCCGCAGGTTCTCGCACGCTTTCACTACCGTTGAAACCCTTTCCCACGAACTGGTGGAAAAGAACAGGGAACTCACCGCCATGGACGGCATGAAGGACGAGTTCCTGGCAAATACATCACATGAGCTTCGCACTCCATTGAACGGCATCATCGGCATTCTGGATTCCGTGCTGGATGGCACCGTGGGCAGCCTTACTCCCAGGCAGCGGCAGAACCTCTCCCTGGTGAACGTGAGCGCCCGTCGACTGGCAACGCTGGTAAATGATATACTTGATTTTTCAAAAATGAAAAACGGTTCCATAACACTACAGCAAAAACCAGTTGACCTGTATTCACTCACCGACCTGGTTCTCATGATCCAGGAGCCCCTGGCAT
>JAGYNX010000409.1 GCA_018399855.1 Spirochaetota bacterium | reverse complement strand
AAAAAAACCAACACTCCTGGAGATCAGCATATTTGAAGAACGTCGCAGAAGTGCAAAGATCAAACCGGCAAACACGGCAATAACCGTTCCAACAGCGGTTGCCTTAAGGGTTACCATGGCCGCGTCAAGAAGTAATGGCAGAATACGCAGGGTGTATGCCCAATCCCAGGTGAAGGTAATCATCGCACACCCCCGTAATCCAGTCCAAGGGTTACCCTTTGTTCAACCTTCTTCATGATAAATGTAACTACCTGAGATATGGCAAAATATACCAGCAGTATGATAATAAAGATCTCGGTAATTTTCATGGTGTTGGTTATGTACATTATGCTGTTGTAAGTAATATCACCAACGGTAATCAGTGAAACCAGTGAAGTTGCTTTCAGTAATTCAATAAGCAGGTTTCCAAAAGTGGGAAGCATTGCCGGTATTGCCTGGGGTAATATGATATAACGCATTCTCTGGTAGGATGAAAAATTGAACGCGGTGGCAGCCTCGTATTGCCCGTGGGGCACTGCCAGTATTGCACCCCGCACCACTTCTGCACCGTAGGCACCGGTGTTCAGCCCAAGAGCTACAATTGCCGCGGTCAATGCTGAAATGTCCACACCAAAGAACGGCAGAACAAAATAAATCCAGAATAGCTGCACCAGGGCCGAAGTGCCCCTGAAAAATTCAATGTATACTACCGCCGGTATTTTTATCAAAGGTATTTTTGACAACCTGGCAAGTCCTGCACCGAAGGCAAAGATGAATGCCAGTATGGTTGAAAGTATCAGAATGGTGACAGTGACAACCGTCCCCTCGATAAGGGACGGCATAAAATCCATGACAATTGACATTATTATCCCTTACTTGCCGGGTTTGCAAAGCTGTTCAGCGGTTATGTTTCCGGGCAGATTCTCACTGGTAAACCCGTATTTTCCAACCGCTTTCTGGTGAATATCAGATCCAACAACTTCTTTTATATGTCTGTTAAGTGCCTTTAGCAATTCGGTATCACTTTTTCTAACCGCCAGTGCCCCGTATCCCCGAACAGATTTCCCTTCGATAACGGGGTCGGTAAAGGGGGTGGCCTTTACAACACCGGCTTCTTTTTCTGCAAGTTTCGATACGGTGATACTGGTGGTAGCAAGGGCATCGATACGTCCGCTTTTTACACCCGCCACCGCGCTAATATTGTTGGGAAACACCACAATCTTCTCTTCAGATATTCCCAGCTTTCGGGCATATCCCAGTTCAACGGTGGCGGCAACGGCACCCAGTTTTACGTTGTCTTTTTTCTTCACATCTTCATAGCTGTGCAGGTCTTTGGGATTTCCCTTCTTTACAACGAATCCCTCACCGATACTGTAGGTAGGCTCAGTAAATGCTACCTGAGTACATCGTTTGGGAGTAATGTATAATCCGGCAGCGATGATATCAAATCTTCCCGCTTTTAAGCCGGGAATAAGTGAACCAAACTCAGTGACAACCGCGTTAACCCTGTCAACTCCCATTCTCTTCATAACAAGCTTAATGACTTCAGGTGCTTCACCCTTCACTTCGCCATCAGGTGTTTTAAAACCATAGGGCACTTCGTTTGCCACACCTATTGTGACCTCACCTTCCTTTTTTATCTGTTCAAGTGTACTGGTTTTTTCACCACAAGCTGACAATATCATTATAATTGCTATTAAATAACATAGACTTCTGACGCGCATACATTATCCTCCTGGACATGATTTATTTTTATTAACCTGCAATGGAATATATAACACAGGTGGGATCTAAACATTTTCGCATAATTGTTTGAAATACACTACATGGTAAAACAGGTACGTCAAGGAAATTATTGGGTATCTTCACGTTGTTTATTGCTCTATTCAGGTTACCCGTAAATAGTGAGAAATGATGTGTGATCAGTTCACTTCTCCCGGCTCACTATTCACTAATCATCCGCGTTTATGCTTCGGCTTCGCTCAGCACGTCGTCGAGCGAAGCGGGCGGTTTCATGTATTTAACAATGTCATTCCCGATGGACCAACAATGTCATTCCCGCGAAGGCGGGAATCCAGGAGTAAAC
>JAGYNX010000408.1 GCA_018399855.1 Spirochaetota bacterium | reverse complement strand
CCAATATCCTTGATTCCATGGAAAGGGGATCAAAAGTGTTCACCCATACCAATATTACCTCGCTGATAATGTCTAACGGTACAGTTACTGGTGTCCGCTGTTATGACAAAGCAAGTCATGAAGAATTTGAAGTATACGGTAAAATTGTTGTCAACGCTTCCGGTGTATGGGGTCAGCAGATATGTGAATCAGCAGGTATCGAGTTAAAGATGTTTCCTTCTAAGGGTTCCATGGTAATAATTGACTACAGGATAAATAACGTCGTAGTAAATCGCTGCCGAATGCCCTCTGACGGTGACATCATTGTTCCTGGGGACACGGTATCTCTTATTGGAACCACTTCCCGAAAAATTGATTATGACCGTATCGAAGAACTTGTTGTAGATGATGACGAAATCGAAGTTCTGCTTGAGGACGGGGAAAAGCTTATCCCTAATGTAAAAAAAACACGGGTGCTTCGGGCATATTGCGGTGTTCGACCCCTTGTTGCCGTTTCAGGAGAAATGGAAGGCCGTGACATCAGCCGGGGAATCGTGTTGATCGATCACAACGAGAGGGATGGTGTTCAAGGTCTCATCACTATTGCCGGAGGCAAGTTAATGACCTATCGCCTCATGGCCCAGATGACAACTGATCTCGTTGGGAAAAAACTTGGTATCAAAAAGAAATGTACCACCCACAAGGTGCCCCTCCCCGGCTCTGAGAAACGAATACCACATCAAAAGAAGATAAAACATTTCAGCGGTATATCAAATTCTGTAGTTGGCTCAACCCATTACCGTCATGGTGAAAGAGTACATAACATCTTGAAGAAGGACAAAAAGAATTATGGCCTCATCTGCGAATGTGAAATGGTAACCGCGGGCGAAGTTGAATATGCCATCAAGCAGTTAAACGTTAAAGATATCGTTGACCTGAGAAGGCGAACCAGGGTGGGAATGGGGCCCTGCCAGGGTGAACTCTGTTCATACCGTGCCGCTGGTCTTTTTACTGAATACGGGGACAAGGATGGTTCTGAATCTACCCTGCTGCTTATGGAATTCCTTGAAGAACGCTGGAAAGGCATCAAGCCTGTATTCTGGGGAGACGCCATGAGAGAGATTGAGTTCACATACTGGATATACCAGGGTCTTTTCGGTCTTGGAAACATTGAAAATAACAAGGGAGAACCAGACAGGTGAATTACGACTGTATTATTATAGGCGGCGGCATATCAGGTCTTACTGCCGGCATCAAGTGTGTACATGAAGGATTGTCATGCGCTATTATATCTTCGGGTATGAGCGCCCTTCACTTCTCATCAGGATCAATAGACATGCTTGGGTACACCGATAACGGTGATGTCATATACGAACCCCACAAGTATATAGATAAATTCATTGATTCCCACAAAAGCCATCCTTATGCCAAATGCGGAAGTGACATGGTGGCAGAGTCACTTCAATTTTTCCAGGAACAGGTTGCCAACAGAAATGTGCAGTTTTTTCACAACAACAGCAGCAATCATTTTCATGTGACCGCCCTTGGCACACTCAAACCTACCTATCTTTCACAGAGAAGTGTATTTAACGAAAAAATCCGAAATGGTTTCGCGGGCAAGCCCTCTATAGCAATAATCAATTTCGAAGGTTTCAGAGATTTTCATCCCGAGCTTGCGGCTTCAAATCTCAAAAAAAACCAGCTTTTCAATGAATTTGAAATATTCGCAAGAACTATTCAGTTAAGTGAGTTTAACAAAACGGATAAAAATCCACACGAATTCAGATCTATTGATATCGCCCGTATACTGGAAAAAGATAAAAATATTGAACGTATAGCCAGCCAGGTTAAAGAAGCTGCGGGCAACGCCCTTTTTGCCGGTATTCCCGCGTTACTTGGCATTCATGATTCTGAACGGGTTCATCGCAAACTGGAAGAATTAACAGGCCTTATCATTTACGAAATACCGACTCTTCCCCCCTCAATACTGGGCATGCGCATTGATGATGCGATGAAAACGACTTTTGCCGACGCGGGAGGGGTATTTATCGCCGGAGACAAGGTAATCAGCGGTGAAATTGACAACAACACCCTGAC
>JAGYNX010000407.1 GCA_018399855.1 Spirochaetota bacterium | reverse complement strand
GGCCACCGTTGCGTCGTGGGGTGTATCCGCATTGGTGCGAATCAACAATTTTCGTGCTTCATCAGCCCATTCCATAACAGTAGCAAATGTTCCGGATACCTCCGGCTCAACAGTAGGCACCTTGCCTTCCATCACTTCACCGGTAGATCCGTCGATAGAGATGAAATCCCCTTCTTTTAAAGTCAGATCGCCCAGCTTTACCTGGCGCTTGGCATAACTGACCTCCAGCGCGCCGCAACCGGAGACACAGCACTTACCCATTCCACGGGCAACAACAGCCGCGTGGGATGTCATGCCCCCGCGGGCGGTAAGAATACCTTCAGCCGCGTGCATCCCCTTTAAATCCTCGGGAGAAGTTTCGATTCGAACAAGAACCACATTTTCACCATTTTCCTTCCAATCATGTGCGTCATCGGCAAAAAACACGATCTTGCCTGTGGCAGCGCCAGGAGAGGCGGGAAGGCCCTTGGCGATCACCTTTTTCTCTGCCTTGGGGTCGAACCATGGATGCAACAGCTGATCCAGCCCTTCTGGTTCCAGCCGCATAAGGGCTTCATTCTTTTCAATGAGACCTTCTTCAACCATATCTACGGCAATAGTAATTGCCGCAACCGCGGTACGTTTTCCGTTACGGGTCTGCAGCAGCCACAGCTTGCCATTTTGAATGGTAAATTCAATATCCTGCATATCCTTGTAATGACTTTCAAGTTTCTTGTATACCTTCACCAGGTCATTATACGCTTCTGGCATGTTCTCTTCAAGTGAAGGGAACTCTTTCTTTCTTTTCTCTTCAGGAATCTCGTTTTCCTGTGCCCATTTCTGGGAACCTTTTTTGGTTACATTCTGTGGGGTTCTCGTACCGGCAACCACATCTTCACCCTGCGCGTTAACAAGGTATTCACCATAGAAGATCTTTTCACCGGTTGAAGGATCCCTGGTAAAGGCAACCCCGGTTGCGCAATCATCTCCCATGTTACCAAAAACCATGGACTGCACGTTCACCGCGGTTCCCCAGCTGTCTTCAATGTTATTCATCTTCCTGTAGAGAATAGCCCGATCATTGTTCCATGAACCGAACACGGCGGTTATGGCGCCCCACAACTGTTCCATCGGATCGGTGGGGAAATCTTTTCCCACCTTATCCTTGATCAGCTTCTTGAACCTTTGCACCATGTCCTTCAGATCATCAACTGTAAGATCAATATCAAGCTCTACCCCTCTTTTTTTCTTCATTTCTTCCATTATTATTTCAAAGGGGTCTTCTTCTTCCTTGGTTTCAGGCTTCAGGCCCATTACAACATCACCGTACATCTGTATAAAGCGTCGATATGAGTCCCAGCCGAATCGTTCGTTTCCTGATTTCTTGATTATTCCCTGAACCGTTTCATCATTGAGACCCAGGTTCAGCACGGTATCCATCATACCCGGCATTGAAACCCTGGCACCTGATCGAACAGATAGAAGCAGGGGGTTTGACGTATCACCAAATTTTGCATCCATTACGTCTTCAACCTTCTGCAGGGCTTCATTCACCTTTTTTTTCAGGCCTTCTGGATACTGTTCATTATTATCATAGTACTCGTTACATACTTCGGTAGTAATAGTAAATCCGGCAGGTACAGGAATACCAATCTTGCTCATCTCCGCCAGATTCGCGCCCTTTCCTCCAAGGAGGTTCTTCATATCAGCACCACCTTCAGAAATACCGGCACCGAATAAATACACTCTTTTAGACATTGCTCTACTCCTCTAACCTTTTAATAGAATTTACATTTCTGTAAATAGTATATTGCCCACCAGCAGCATATTAATGCTATACACCACCGGGAAATCGCAACTTGACAATAATGCGACTCCATCATGGCTGTCGCAGGGTAAGAAGCCCGTTATATTAACATTATTTTTATGATAGAAACAATTCTAATAATCAAGATAATTTTAATCCACAAATTTTCTGGTTTCAATTAAAAAACAGGCATCCCTGTTATCACATCCCCTGCAGGTGCCCGATTCAATATCATATTCTGTATCATCACACGATTTTTCAGCATCATCCCCAAGCATGATCTCAAGGTACTTGATA
>JAGYNX010000406.1 GCA_018399855.1 Spirochaetota bacterium | reverse complement strand
GGTTTTCAATGCGTCAAGGTTCAGGGAATTTTTCACTGCCTGGTAGTTCTGGGCGTGAAAGCAGAAATCCTCGGCCCATTCAACCTGGTTCCTATCTACGTTGTAGTTCTTAAAGGTAAATATCGATTTTCCCAGCTCGGATTTAATTATTCTGCTCAGGTCATTCTTGAAAGTTGCTTTCTTAATGAGTTTTGACAGGTTAAAAAGCCTGTATCGTCTTAAAAGAGCCTGCAGGTTTTCCAGTGATTTCGTATCGCGAATAGACTGTATCCTTTTATACTCATCCTGTGGAAGAAGAACTGTTAATTCCTCAATTTCGTCAATGCTGAGTTTCTTCGTGGAATCATCAACACGAAAGTCAAAGGTAATTATCTTCTTTACCTGTTCCGGGTAATTCTTTATAAGTGTATCTACGAAATATTCAACCTGGCTGTCCCGTGATGTGGTAAATGGTATAGGTATATTTCTTGAACGTTTCAGGTATCCCATAGTGGCAAGTTCGGTTTTTGCCTCGGGCAGGGCCATGTTCTGCATACGCAGTATTTCAGCCAGCACATCATATACATGGGGCTCCTTTGCGATGTTTCCATGCACAAAGCTGAATGTTTTAATCTTCTCGTCATTCGTCATGGGGCTCATGGTTACTAAACCATCCCTGGTGAAAATATATACTGACAGGTTATACTATATCCTTTAAAAAGGCAGTGTAAAGTCATTTTTAAATGCCCTGTCGCTTTTCAAAGGTTCGCTGGAATATCACTGGCATTGATGTTTTTCTGTTCACCTGAGTCCATGTTCTTTATTGTGCAGGTTTCTGATGATAATTCATCTTCACCAATTATCACGGTAAAACGTGCCTTTTCCCTGTCAGCCTTCTTGAACTGGTTTTTAAAACCCCTGCCATTTGGATCGATATCACAGGAATAACCCCTGTCCCTCAGTGATTGTAATACTTCAAGCGTTTTCACAAGGGTTTCGCCCCCAGAGTGAACAAAATAGACATCAAGCTGCTCTCCCCTAAATTCCGAATCCTCAAGCAAAAGGTACATCCGCTCAATTCCAGCAGCGAATCCCACCGCAGGTGTCGGTTTACCTTCGAATGTTTCTACCAGGTTGTTATACCTGCCACCGGCGGCGAAGGCATTCTGTCCCCCCAGACGATGGGTAACAAACTCGAAGGTGGTTCTTGTGTAATAATCCAGTCCCCTTACAAGGTAGGGGTCTTCGGTATATTCAATATTGTTGTGGTCAAGATATGTCTTAACTAGCGTGAAATGATCGGCGCATTCATCGCAAAGAAAATTGCTGATCTTCGGTGCCGACTGGCGAAGGGTGACGCATGATTCCACCTTGCAATCAAGTAAACGCAGGGGATTGGTATGAAGTCTTCTTTTGCAGTCATCGCAAAGTTCATCTTTATGTGACTGGTAGTACAACTCAAGTTCTTTGATATACGGGGTTCTGCATTCAGGACATCCAATTGAATTAAGAAGCAACCTGTATTCTTCTATCCCCAGCTTTTTTGATATGGAATCCATTATGGCTATGATCTCGAAGTCATAAAAGGGATGATCACTGCCGAACAACTCGGCACCGAACTGGTTAAACTGGCGAAGCCGGCCCCTCTGGGGTCTCTCGGCACGAAACATGGGTCCACAGTAGAAAAACTTGCAGGTAGAGAGGCGGTTGTACTCGCCGTTTTCCACGTATGCCCGCACCATTGAGGCGGTACCCTCCGGCCGAAGGGTAAGGCTTCGTTCACCCCTGTCCTGGAAGGTAAACATTTCCTTGGTGACAATGTCAGTCTCATCACCAAGCCCCCGGCTGAATACCTCGGTATATTCCATGACTGGCAGTATCACTTCACGGTAATTATATATTTTAAAGATATGGCGGGCTGTGCCGGTAATCCTGTTCCACAGTTCTATCCTGTCTGGAAAGATATCTTCTATTCCCGGTGGTTTGCGTATCATGTAGTGCTCCCGTTATCTTGTAATCTCCGTCTCAGAATAGCGTGCGGATTGACCGGCCTGTCAAAGCCGATCAGGTATTCCCTTCCGGGCTGTGCCATGTCCACACTGTTCTCTTCGTCCCATATGTGTT
>JAGYNX010000405.1 GCA_018399855.1 Spirochaetota bacterium | reverse complement strand
GTTCACTTCTCACGGCTCACTATTCACTAATCATCCGCGTTTATCGAGCGAAGCGGGGGGTTTCATGTATTTAAAGCCGTATGATATTATAAGCTTCACTTTGAGTAACGAATTTGGTAGTTTTCTCCAACACACCTGAAAGATCCATCATACATTTGCATATCCCAAAAGCCCCACGTCCCCCCTATGTAATTTCCTTGATAAATAACGTGCTATACTTACAGTATGAACACATCAAGGAAACATACCGGATTATCGCATGAATGAACTGGCACAAAAAATATACCGTAACCAGCGGCTCACCCCCGGCGAAGCGGTCACACTCTTTGACTGGAACCTGCTTGAACTGGGCAGGGCAGCCGATTATCGCCGAAAACTGGTGACACCCGGGCCAGAAGTGGGGTTTGTCCTTGACCGCATCATCAACTATACCAACATCTGCCAGGCGGGCTGCCTGTTCTGCGCTTATCACGCCAGGGGTGGAATAGTTGCACCATACGAAATGACCATCGATGAGATACTGCGAAAAGTAGAAGAACTGGTTGCCGCCGGCGGCACGCAGGTTATGCTGCAGGGAGGCCTGCATCCCCACTATACCCTTGACACCTACACAAATCTATTGCGAACCATAAAAGAGCACTACCCTGAAATATATCTGCATTCATTCTCACCAGCCGAAGTAGTCAACATTGCTCTAAATGCCAATATGACCTTCCACCAGGTAATATCTGCATTACAAGAAGCGGGACTTGATTCCATGCCGGGAGCTTCTGACCTCCTTGTCGACCGCATCCGTCAAAAGGTAAGCCCCAACAAGATGACAACAGCCCAATGGCAGGAGGTTATGACAGCCTTACAACGAAACGGCATGCATTCAACCGCCACCATGACATACGGGATGGGCGAAACACTCGAAGAACGGATACAGCACTTTACCGTGATCCGCCAAACACAGGATGAAACCGGTATACTGAAAGCCTTTATCCCATGGTCCTTTTTCCCCCACGGCACCCGCATGGAAGAGGTGATTCCCGCAACAGGAATGGACTACCTGAAAATTGTTGCAATCGCCAGAATTTTTCTCGACAACATACAGTATATTCAGGCAGGATGGCTAACCGAGGGGCTTGATCTGGCCCAGGTTGCCCTCACCATGGGGGCCAATGACATGGGTGGTATTCTGACCGAAGAGGTGGTGGTAAAAGCCACCGGCATACAGACAGAGACCAGCCTGCAACAGATGGTGCAGATCATCAAGAACGCTGACAGGATACCGGTTCAGCGCGATTCCCTTTACCGGGCCATAAGGAGCTACCAGTGAATTCATTGGGGTATTATCAGGTAAACGGCAACGAATCACTTCCCAGGAAGAAGTTTATACAGGGAATGTTCGATTCAATTGTACCCACCTACGATTTCATCAACAGGGTGCTCTCGATGGGTATTGATATACGCTGGCGAAAAAAACTAATCACAATGCTGGGGGACGTAAAAGGTAAGAGAATACTGGATGTCTGCTGCGGAACCGGCGATCTTTCACGGGCCATAGGCGAACATGGCGGTAAAGTGACATCCCTTGATTTTTCAATGAACATGCTGAAAACAGGCATACGAAACCAGGCCATTTCCGAGGCCATAGCTGCCGACGCCGCCCATCTTCCTTTTAAAACTGATACCTTTGACGCGGTAACCATATCCTTCGGCATACGCAATATTCCCGATCTAGAAAATTTCATCCAGGAAGTAAAACGGGTACTCAAACCCGAAGGGAAATTCAGCATACTTGAACTGACCAGGCCAAGACATAAAATAGTACGGTTTTTTTACAACATATACCTGAGAATAGCCCTTCCCCTTATCGGTGGAATAATATCAGGGCAGCACAGGGCATACAGGTATCTCTCAAGAACCATAGCCACCTTTATCAATCCCCCTTCCATTAAGGGGATACTTGAGAAGTATGGATTTGTGCTGGTCAATGATCATGCCCTCACCTTCAGCATCGCCACCATAATATCCGCTGAAAAGCAGAAAGTTCCAGGAATAGCGGGAAACCTGCTCATCGATACCAAAAACTCCGACTACGGAAACGCCATTATACACT
>JAGYNX010000404.1 GCA_018399855.1 Spirochaetota bacterium | reverse complement strand
GTGTGGTAAAGCGGATAATCGAGGCGTGCCGGTTCAGTACGCAAGACCGTGTGCTGGAGATCGGACCGGGAACAGGATCGATCACGCAAACCATGGCAGACCAGGTGCACTCGGTAACTGCAGTTGAGATCGATGCGGGCCTGGTACGTGTTTTAAAGAAACAGGTGGATACAATATCAAACATCACCGTTGTGCATAATGATATTTTAAAAATGGACATACCCCCACATGTAAACAAGGTAGTAGGCAACCTGCCGTATTACTGCTCATCAGAGATATTGTTCAGGGTGGCCGCTGCCATGGGGGTACAGATGGGATGTTTTATGCTGCAGAAAGAGATGTCCCAGCGCCTTGCTGCTGCACCGGGAATCGGCAATTACGGGGCAATAACCGTCAACCTGCAATTATACTTCTCAATCGAACCATTGTTTAATATTGACAAGCAGTCATTTTTTCCGCAACCCGAGGTTACCTCAACCTTTATCAGGATGATAAGAAACCAGGACACGGGGCTTGACCAGGAGCAGCGAAAGGCTTTTCACCTGCTGGTTAAATCAGCATTCTGGGGGCGAAGAAAAACCCTGCGAAAGGCATTGACCGATTCACCCCACCTTGAACTTGGCAGTAAAATCGTTGAAGCACTGTTAGAGAAATCAGGGGTCAATGAAAAAGAGAGGGGTGAGACCCTTTCGGTGGATGATTACAAGAAAATGGCCATAAATTATACAGGAATAACACAATAACCCATGATAGAAAGAATTCAATTAGAAGTACTTGAAAAGATATTCTGGCGCGTAGAGAAACCTGCACGGTATACCGGTGGCGAGCTTAATGCCATTATAAAAGAGAACTGCCAGGTGCATACAGGTTTATGCTACCCCGATCTCTACGAGGTTGGAATGTCAAATAATGGTATACAGATACTCTACAGCGCCGCCAACAGCCTGGAAGATGTGGCATGCGAACGGGTTTTTACTGTTGCTCCCGACCTTGAAAAGGCACTGAGAGATGAGAATCTACTTTTATATACGCTTGAAACGTATATTCCGCTGGTCTCCCTCGATATGCTGTCATTCAACGTGGCCCATGAGCTTCTCTTTACCAATATACTGCAGGTGCTCGACCTGGGGGGCATACCCCTTCGAAGTGAAGAAAGAGAAGATCATCATCCCGTCGTGATTGCGGGAGGTGAAGCTGTTTCCAATCCAGCCACCCTTACTCCCTTTATCGACGCCTTCTTCATGGGGGACGGGGAGGAAGGGATGGTGGAAATATGCGCTGTGCTGCTACGCGGGAAGAAAAACGGCCATTCACGGGATGACATTCTGAAAGATCTTGCCGAAATTGAAGGTGTGTATGTTCCGGGAATATCATCAATCGTACGAAAAAGGGTGTTCAGGTCGGATTCGGGCTCTGACCCCCTTAAACCGGTGGTTCCCGGTATTCGGGTTGCCCAGGAGCGGGTGGTGATGGAAGTTAACCGCGGCTGCAAGAATCTCTGCAAATTCTGCCACGCGGGATATTATGAACTTCCCTATCGAAAGATCCCGTGGGAGCCCCTGGCAGAGAAGGTTTTCACCCTTCTTGATAATACCGGGTATGACGAGGTATCATTTGCCTCGTTATGTATAAATGATTATCCTTACCTTGCCCGGTTGCTGAACGCCGTACTGCCCGGACTTACCCGGCGGGGTGTCTCCATCGCGTTGCCCTCCCTGCGGGTAGAACCACAGGCAGTACCGGTGATCGAGCTTATCTCTGACGTACGGCGGGCTTCCCTGACATTCGCGGTAGAATCGGCAACAGAAGAGCTGCGAAAACGGGCCTTCAAACGATTGCACACCGGTGATATCATTTCGATTATACAGCAATTATACGACAGGGGTTGGCAGCGGGTGAAGCTGTATTTCATGATAGGACTGCCGGGATACCGTGAACATGACGAAGCCGATGATATCATCTCACTATTGAACGAGATATACCAGGTGGGAAAACACAGGCTGCAGCTGAACGTCACCGTGTCCCCCTTTATACCAAAACCCCACACCCCATTTCAAAACCAGGAACAGGCCGATACCGGTTACCTGCTTGAGACCATACTGAAG
>JAGYNX010000403.1 GCA_018399855.1 Spirochaetota bacterium | reverse complement strand
CTAAGTTCTCTAACACTGCTTCAACTATTGGTGATGAGAACACTGCTGTGGACCTGGCATTTATGCCAAATATTGCCCCACCCCATCCGGTGGGCAAATTAAAGAAACGTTACCCGGAAGAGGCACGGCAAATGGATGTAGAGGCAACGGTAAATGTACAGCTGCTTATATCAGAAAACGGCAGGGTGAAGAAAGTAAACGTTCTGGGAATACGTCTCAGCAAGTCATTACCGGCTGACAAACAGAAGGAACTGATCAAAAAATTTGCCAGGGAAACCGTGTTGATACTTAACGGGGCCGCTTTTACCCCGCCAATAATTAACGGAAAGAAAGTATCGGTAAAATACGAGATGCCTTTACGTTTCAGGCTTGAAGACTGAGATTATCCGGGAGACAGTATCTTTTGAATACAACAAAAATAATTTTTCTGATGGTATTGATATGCAGTGCTTTTACGGCTGTATCTTTATTCGCACAGGAACACCTTTTAAAAGGTACGGTATATAATAGTGAAACCATGCAGCCTGTAGAATTCGCTACCGTTGCGGTGGTAGAGACGCGGGTAAAAACATATACCGATGATAAAGGCGCATTCAGTCTCAACGTAGCCGAACCGGGTATATACACCCTGGTTATTCGATCGCAGGGATTAAAGAACCTGCAGACGAAGATACAGGTATCAGGAGTTACCACAAGGGATTTCAGACTTAAAAGTTTTAGTCTTCGTGGGGCTGGTGTCACCATAACCGCAGAACGTGATATTCAAAAAGTATCCCGATACACCATGACTGTCAAAGATCTTAAGGAGGTGCCTGCCTCATTCGGAGATGCCATAAACGCCCTCACCTCCCTGCCCGGTGTAAACAGGGCATTCAGCGGCTTTTTCGGCCCTCTCGTGATAAGGGGAAGCGATTATTACAATAACAAGTACTACATAGATGACATACCCATATTTGATCCCCTGCATTATGGCGGGCTGCATTCTGTCATCAATAATAATCTAATGAGCGAGATTGACCTGTATGCCTCAGCTTTCCCGGTAAAGTATGGGGCAGCCAATTCGGCCGTAATAAGCATAAACACGGTTGACGATATTCAGGAATTCGGCGGGTATACCGACATCGGTGCAATATCGGCAACAGCCCTGATACATGCTCCTATTCTAAAAGATGAACGTTTGTACATGGCAGGACCAGGGTCAACCTTATCCAAAGAGCAAAAAGATAACATTAAGGGCTACACCATTGTTTCAGGACGTATTGGCTACCTTTCACTGCTTGTTCCCATATTTTACGAACTCATTACCGGAGACTCTCTCAACTTCGTACCAGAATACTGGGATTACCAGGCCAAGGCAAAATATTACCTCGGAAGTAATCATTCAGTTACAATGCTATTGATGGGTACCAGTGACTACTTGAAATTTCTCGAAGAAGACGAAATTGATCCCGATGAGGGGGACGACCCGCTATTGCAGGATCTCGAGGCTAAAATTGACATGCAGTCCCACAGCCAGGGATTATACTATACCTATGCTCCAGGTGAAAAGATCAACAACAGGGTTATTCTTTATAATTCCATTAAAAATTCATACCAGTATTTCAACCTTCCCGATGATTCGGTTGCATCGTGGGCCAAAGATTATAATACAACTACTCGTCCCCAAATCGTGGGGGTTAAAGAACAATTCAGGTTTGATATTTTAGAAAAAGTGCTCAGGTGGAACGTTGGGGGCGAATATACACTTTATCATTTTACTGCGCGTGGTGATACCATAGTATATGCTGGCGGAGCAGGTTCATTCGATCCTGCAGATGAAAATCTTTTTGTTAAGTATCCACTGGATGAGAATATTAACAACCATACGCTTGGATGGTATACGGACAGTAAAATAACACTTGGCGGCTTTACTTTTGTTCCCGGAATACGGTCGGATTACCTGTATCGTACAGGCGAGACCACGTGGGATCCGCGGTTTAGAATGAGTTACGAATTCCCTACCGATACAACTATCTCGGTTGCCGGCGGGAAATACAGCTATTTCTTTCAGACTAATCCTTTCATCTTCGACAGCTCCCCGCAATTTTCCCGTGCGGGAGATTACCTGAAATC
>JAGYNX010000402.1 GCA_018399855.1 Spirochaetota bacterium | reverse complement strand
GCGAGGGAGGCGTGAGCGCACACTTCGCGGAAGCATTCCCCGAAGGGAGCCGTGTACTTGAGATCGGCGCGGGCTCCGGACGAGACCTGCGACTTCTGCTGGAAGCCGGTTATGACGCCTACGGCATAGACGCCTCCGAAGAGATGGCAGCCCACGCCATACGGGAATACCCCGAACTTACAGGAAGATACGTCACCGGCGAGGTCCCGTCCAACACCCTTTTCTTCGGCGGAGAATTTGACGGCATACTCTGCGCCGCGGTGCTCATGCACATGCCGGATGACCAGGTGCACCGGGCGGCAGCAGGCATCGGGAACAACCTGAAGCAGGGAGGAACACTGCTGCTTTCCGTTCCCCTCCAACGACCGGACATTGATGCAACAAACCGGTCACGTGACGGCAGGCTGTTCGTATTACGTCCGCCAGAATATTATGAAGCGCTTTTTGAAAAGATTGGGTTCACCTGCATGAAAACCATTAGTGAGGATGACTCGCTGGGGAGGGCAGGTTACAGGTGGCTTACTATGGTCTTTGCGAAGAATTGAGAATAGTACTGCAATATTATTTTTCGTCCTGTTATAAATGACAAGAACCTCTCTTGATAACTGGCAAACACACACTAAACACTAATCACCATTCACTATTCACTATTCACCAACCACCATTTACCAACAACCACCTACTCCATCTCAATATCAACATGAGCCACCATGGAAGCTTCTTTCTCATAATAAAAGGATCCCCAGAAAAACAATACCCCTGCAAGAAGTGAAAAAGCTGGCAGAAGTGACATGGCGGTGAGAAGATCGTACTGGTCGGATACCACCCCGACGAATACCGGCCCCAGCGTGCTGCCCAGCACATGCTGCACGATCACACATATACTGAGTGACATGGCCCTGAGTCCGGGGTGTACTACCTCCTGGGTAACAGCAACGGCTGCCGGGATAAAGGCAACGGCGCTGATCCCCGCACCCAGAAGCATCACGTACTGGATGGTTCCCGAAAAGAACACGAAGGCGATAAAAAGAATGGCAGCGGTGACGGTGGTGGACACGGCGGGAAGCAGCATGCGTCCCTGCGGTGTTCTGGCGAACCACTTGTCAGCCAGGAAACCGCCAAGGGGGGCCCCAATGATGGCCAGGAACATGATGGCACCGCCCTTCATCCCCGCGTCACTGATGGGGATACCTTCAGTTCTGTGAAAATACGAAGGGAGCCAGCTGAGCAGGGCGGTGGTGACGAAGGCACTGGCTGCAAATCCCAGATTGGTGAGTATCAGTGACCTGGTTTTTAAAAATTGTGCGGCTATCTCCCTTTTTTTCATTTTATGCCGCAAACCGTTGGTTGTTTCAGCGGGGTTCTTAACCAGCTCAATAGTTTTATAATCACGCACCCAGAAAAACAGTATGGCGATAAAAAAACCGGGTATGGCCACAACCCCAAGGGCGTGGCGCCAGCCAAGGTGCTCGGCAATAATTCCTCCCGCGGCAATACCGATGGCGCTGCCAAGGGGTATGGCCGCGTTCCACAGGCCAAGCACCTGTGAGCGTTTTTCTTTTGGGAAGATGGCGGATATCATGGCGGTACCGCCGGCGGCATACCCTGCTTCACCCACGCCGATTACGGTGCGGGCTACAAAAAGCTGACCGAAACTGCGGGTAAAGGCGCAGGCGCCTGTTGCCAGGCTCCATATGATGGCCATAATGCCGATAGTCTTTTTTCTGCTCCAGCGGTCAATGAGTATTGAAACCGGAAAGGTGAATATGAGTATTGACCAGTACACGGCAGAGATGAGCAGCCCGCAGCTTGCGTCACTGATGCCCCATTCAGCCTTGATGAAGGGAAAGAGGGATACGATAATAAGCCGGTCCACGTAATCAAACATGTAGAGAAGAAAGAGAAGGGCAAAAATATACCAGGCATAGCCCGGGGTTGTGGATTTTTTTTCAAGAGCACTGGATTGCTGCATGGCAGCCTCCACCGTAAGTTGTTTTAAAAACAGTGCAGTGGTGGGAGAGGGTGAACATAGTTCATTTAGCAAACATCGTTCATTACAGGTGATTTGTCAATATCTTTTTTGTCATACAGTAATACAGAATAAAATATTAC
>JAGYNX010000401.1 GCA_018399855.1 Spirochaetota bacterium | reverse complement strand
TTCTTTCGCACAATATATTCATAAAAAATTTAAAAAATGCATGCAGTATTTACCCTGATAATATATACTCTGATCGAAATATTACCAATATTGAAGGGGAAAACCATGAAATTAGAAAAGATGAAACCCTCTAAATTTACAAAATCAGAAAAGAGCTGGATGCTGTATGACGTGGCGAATTCGGCCTTTGTACTGGTTATGGTTACCACCATTATGCCGATCTTTTTTAAGGACATCGCGTCAGCGGGGGTAGACAATGCCATTTCAACCGCCAACTGGGGATTCGCCAATTCAACCGCTTCCCTCATACTGGCACTGCTTGCGCCCGTACTTGGCACCTTTGCCGACATGCAGGGATACAAGAAAAAGTTCTTTTCCTTCTTTTTCTTTACGGGACTTATTTTCACCCTGCTGCTTACCTTCATTAGCGAAGGTGACTGGATGTGGTGCATCGTTCTTTTTGTTATCGCCCGGGTTGGATGGTCGGGTGCCAATCTATTCTACGATGCCTTCCTGGTAGACGTGGCAGAACATAAGCGGATGGACAGGGTCTCCACCTTCGGATACGGCTGGGGATACATCGGCAGCGTTATTCCTTTCATTATCGTTATGGCACTCATTTTTCTTGGACGCGAGCCGGGACAGGATAATATCCCCGAGCTGCATGCCAAGATTGGTTTCGTAGTGGTTGCCGTGTGGTGGATGCTGTTCACCCTTCCCATGCTCAAAAACGTTACCCAGCACTATTACGTGGAAAAAGAAATTGACCCGGTAAAGGCAGGATTCAGAAGACTTCTGAAAACCTTCAGGGAAATCCGTCAGTACAAGCAGGCCTTTCTCTTCCTGCTGGCATACTTTTTCTATATTGACGGGGTGAGCACTATCATCAGCATGGCAACCGCCTATGGCAGGGACGTGGGACTGGGGGTTACCATGCTCATTCTGGCGATCCTGATGATACAGGTTATCGCGTTTCCATTTGCACTGCTTTTTGGCACGCTGGCTGAACGGTTTTCAACAAAGACTATGCTCTACGTGGGAATTAGCGTATACACCCTGATCACGTTTATCGCCTTCCTCTTACCGTCAATGCCCACCGAATCCATGAAGGTAATTACATTCTGGGTACTGGCATTCCTGGTAGCGACTTCACAGGGGGGAATACAGGCGCTGAGCCGATCGTATTTCGGTAAGCTTATACCAAGAGAAAAATCTTCAGAATTCTTCGGCTTTTACAATGTTTTCGGTAAGTTCGCCGCCATTATGGGCCCTGCCCTCATGGGCTTCATCGGTGCATTCACCGGACATTCTCGATGGGGAATTCTCAGTATCGTAGTGCTTTTCATAATCGGGGGTATACTGCTTGCCGCGGTGAAACCGGCTGAAGAAGCAATTACCGAAGCATAGATCACCGGGGGCGGGTGTTAACACCGGGGCCGGGTGTTATTCCCGCCCCTTCGTATATATTCCCCTGAACCACCTGTTATCCTTTTTCCAGGTTTGTGTCTCTTTCAGGCCTGCGTCGGTCATTATATTTCGAACCTCTTCAGGGTCAATGCCGTGAGTAAACCTGCTCGGCTCATACACACAGCACTGCCCACCTGGCTTAATACTATGAACAATACTTTGCATAACTGACGGACGGTCAAGCGGATGGATATCATGCAGCACGAAGATGATTACCGCCTTATCAAACTGGTCATTATTCTGCACGGTTTCCCTGATATCAGCATGTACCAGGGTAACATTATCCCTGCCCTTCAGTCTTTTCCTGGCATGTTCCAGCCAGAACGCAGAAGTGTCGATCCCGGTAACCCGTCCTCCATCCCCAAGCATATTCAGAATGGACCGTGTACTCTCACCTGCACCACATCCGAAGTCAAGTACATGGTCTTCTTCATTGAAAACTATCTTGCTGAGAAAGGGCCTGTAGTAGACACGCTCCCCGATCAACCGCAACAATGGCAGCCCAATATACCGCTCCAGAATTGACGGGTCATCGAAATCGTATTCAATAAATTCATAATCACTCACAATTGTCCCCCACTATTCTCAGCATAGGATAATTGTACCATCCAACCCCGCTTTCTTCAGAAATTATAAAAATATGAAACCGCCCGCTT
>JAGYNX010000400.1 GCA_018399855.1 Spirochaetota bacterium | reverse complement strand
AAAAAGAGGCCAGGTCAGGCGAGATCCCAGCCCGTACCGGGAAAGAGATCGCACGCATACTTGAACAGTATACATCACTCATGGAAAATGCCCAACCTGGTTCCGGTGAAAACAAGAATGATGCGGAAACCATGGTGACGGCAATTGCCCGCGATTCTGAGCGTATTCTCCAAAGACTTGATGAAGCCGAAAACGAGTGGGACACGAAAACCGGTATCGCGTATAACAACATTCGGCAGGTACATGAGAAATCATTTCTGAATCTTGAGACTGAAAATGTCCCCATATATGCCGAGATGGCAAATTACCATCTGAACAGGCAGTCACGGTTGAAGGCCCTGAAGTATTACCGGTACATTCTCGAAGTACAGCCCCTGAATGTTGATGTCAATTACAGGCTGGGAAACCTGAATGAAACGCTGGGATACTGGAAGTCAGCCATGGATAATTACGAAGTGTGTATTGACAGCCAGCCCGATTTTGAGCAGGCCCGTGAGGCTCACTATCAACTTCAGAAAGAGTACGCACCGGAACTCAGAAATACTTTTACATATTTCTCGGACAATATATCAACACGCTACAGTGATACCCTTGAAGGCAGGTATTACCTGAACGACTGGCTCACCTTTACTGCCGGTTATACCTACATGAACCTCAGTGATTCAGGGGGTATCACCAGTACAGGGCAGGAATACTATCCGTCGGAAGGTTCCGCCCAGGTGCATACAGGTTTCGTGAAAACCGAGTTCAACATAATACCCCTTGCCACACGTATATACCTGCAGGGGTCCGGCAACAGGTATTCGGGGTCAGTTGATTACGGTAACTCTCAATACGATTCTACTATGAATTATTCAACAGTGAATTATGGCGGGGGAATACTATTTGAGCCACGTGAAACAGGTATAACCCTGAAACTTGGATACGCCCTGGAAGATGAAAACAAGCTCACCCAGGGACTCAGGATGAAATTCAGGGACGAGATACAGAGCCAGACCGTAGAAGGTGTTTTCATGGTAAATTTTGGAGAATACACCTTTCCCATGAGTGACCGGTTTTTTTTGTATGACAGTGTAAAATACCGCATGCTTTCTGATGACAACACGAGGCTGTCCAGTTATAACCAGCTTAACTTTACGTTTTTACGGTTACCGGCATATAATATATCTGTTAATCTGAGTGGTATACTCTCATACCAGGATTCTGATTACGTTGAATACGACAATGCCGGCATTACCAACCTGCCATACTGGGCTCCTGAAAGCCTGACCACCTGCGGCGCCGCACTGAGATTCAGGCAGCATATAGGAAATGTTCTCAAGGGAATGCTGAATTATGCCCTTCAATTCCAGTATAATTACAACACCCTTGAACAAAAAAGCATGGCGGGTGGGGTTAATCTCTACCAGGAATGGGACAAGATTCGCCTGAACTGTGATTACCGGTATTCCCGGTCCCAGTCTCCATCCACTGATGATAACCCCGATCCCGAAGCGTATATATCACAGGATTTCAGCCTGGGGGTAACGGGTAAGTTTTTCAGCGTGTACAGCGCGAAAGGCACGGGGGCACAGCCCATCGTGATGATTACCGCAAATCCCACGATCATAACGGCTGATGGTGATGGCAAAGACGATTATACAACCTTCAGCCTGACCGCCTTCGACCAGGGAGGAATACAAAAATGGGAGATAGAGATATTTAACCAGAAAGGAGAAAAAGTAAAAACCTTCAGCAGGACGGGTGCGCCCCCCGCCAACATTCGCTGGGATGGAACCGACAAGGCAAATATACTGCTTCCCCAGGATACCTATTATTATACCTTCAGTATAACAAATACCGCGGGTGAGAAGACCACCTCTAAAAAACATGACCTGCTCCTATCACGTAAGAAAAGGGCAATCACGCTTAGTCCTGCCTACACTAAATTTTCTCCGAATGATGACGGGAAAAAGGACGCCGTGAGCATAGAGCTCAATGCCACCGAGAAGCAGAACGTTGAGCGATGGGTATTGACTGTGCGAAACAGCCGGAAACGTGTTGTCAGCAGTATGAAGGGGTTTGAATTTCTTCCTTATGATGTCACCTGGGAGGGAACCAGTGATACCGGTAAAGTTCTACCTGACGGGAAGT
>JAGYNX010000040.1 GCA_018399855.1 Spirochaetota bacterium | reverse complement strand
TTGCAGGGGAATCATAATATAGAATATACCATATTATATCACAAAGTGGGTTAACTTTACATGAAGCGTAAAACATATATCATACCTGTAGTTCTTATTGTAACATTACTATCATGCGGCAGCGATCAAAATGTTGCAAATGGCCCTTCAATCGGTATTACATACGGCACGGTTCAGATGAAGATGGATACCTTTTGCATTGATGTAAATAAACAGTATGTTGAGGCTGTCAACGAGAATGGCGCGCATGTAATAAAGATCAGTGTAGATGATGATGAAGATAAAATTGACAGGAAACTGGCGATGCTTGACGGTATTCTCATACCGGGAGGACTTGATGTGCATCCATCCAGGTATAATGAGAAAGAATTTCACAAGCTGGAAACTGTTGATCCAAAACTTGATGCATTGGAATTCAGGGTTTTGAAATATGCCCGCAAAAATGAGTTACCAGTACTTGGCATATGCAGGGGGTGCCAGATTTTGAATGTGTTTTACGGAGGCTCACTCTACCAGGATATACCTGCCCAGTACGCAGGCAAAACAAGCGTACAGCACAGGGAGCAGCTTGACCTGCTGGTATATACACTTTCTGTTGCTTGTTACCATGACATACAACTGGAGAGAGGAACAAAGCTTCTTCAGATGCTTGGCAATGACACCCTTGAAGTAAACACATATCATCATCAGGCAGTCAAAGATATTGCACCAGGTTTTATTGTAAATGCCCGATCCCGTGACGGACTTGTGGAAGGCATTGAACATAACGGTAATATTTTTATTCTTGGTACACAATTCCATCCCGAAAAAATGAGAGATGATCGTCCAGTATTTAACAAAATATTTGAGAAATTTATAATGGCTGCCACTGTTTACCGCCAGGTACACGAACAATAGTTTCTGCATCCTTAAATTCTTTTAAATGTTGTCATTGTGAATAAAGCCGTAAATCTACTTTTATTTTATATAAATATAACATGGTTGACATATATTTGCTAACATATATTTTGTATACATACTATTTGTAAAAAGAGTAATATTACATGATTCCAGAAGACTTTATATTTTACAAAATATCCAGGGCGGCACAGAAAGCGAACAAGTTCTGGAGCAAGAAGATTCAGCATTTAAATATTACCCCTGTACAGGGTTTGATTCTTCTTTTTCTTCATGACCAGGATCAGGTAACTTTTTCTGAGTTGAGCAAGAGAACCGGTTTAGATAGTGCCACATTAACAGGGATCGTTGACCGGCTTGAAAGAGCAAATCTTATACTGCGCATACAGAAACCGGGCGACAGGAGGGCTTTTCTAATCTGCCTCACTGTTGAAGGTGGAACTGTTGCCGGTATAATCAATTCAACTGCTGAAATTGCCAGTAGTGAATTCCTTCCTGATTTTTCAAAAAAGGATGTTTCAGACTTAAACCAGTTACTTGACAAAATCGAGTCATAACATATACTCACCGTATCTTACTATTTCAAAAAAGCAACCTGGAGGATGAATACCAATGAAAGATGAATTTGCTTATTCAGCTGATGATTTAGCCAGGAAGTTGCAAAATGTTTCTGATGGCAAAGAAGTATCATGTGAAAACGCATTCACCGTTATCGAGAATACCAGGGTATTACCACTTGATGTTGGTAAACTTATCAACAGGTTGGATATGAAAATCACCTGCTGTCAACTTGGTCTTTTCGGCTATAAACCTGAGAAAAAAATTTTAAAACCCGCCGATTCCGTTTCAGAGCAACTTACATCTTTAATCATGCAATATGTAAACAATGGCAGGATCATTTGCGCTGACGTATGGAAAGTTGCAGATTCTTATGGTATAACACGATTAGATGCCGCAGCAGCATGTGAAAAGCTTTCCCTTAAAATTAAGAAATGCCAGCTTGGAGCATTTTAACCAGCTTCCGAAGACATAGAATCTCCTGGTGACACCTTTTCACTGAATATCAACCATGGAATAAGCAGTGTTGCAATGAACATCAAAACTCCACTCATTGCAAAGGCGATACTCACATTCAGCATATCCATCATGAGACCAATGATCACCGGTCCCGCCATCATACCAAAACTGTGTGCAAGAGTAAGCAGTGACATCATTGACGCCATACTGCCATATTCCCGTCCTGCAATTACTGTTACTGCCATTACCGAAGGAACGGATATACCTCCACCTATACCGATTACAACACTCACAAGGTAGAGCTGCCATGGATACTCAACCATGGCAAGAATAAACATTGATGCAGCAGTTATAAGCCCTCCTGCAATCATAAGTATCTTTTTGTTACCCCTGTCAGCCAGTATTCCCATGGGTGTCATTAACACAGCACTGATAAGAACACTCAGTGTTATGACCACACCAATAGCCATACTTTCCATGTGAAATTTTATGTCTGCAATCAAAGGAGCAAATGACCATATAGATCCTATACACATGGTATATGCCAGCCTGAAGATAAAAAGTCCCGTCACACGCCTGTCCTTCATCATTGACAGGTACTGACCAGGACGTCCCGCCAGTGATGCGGAGACTTCCAGGGTAACCGGTGGTAAAAAATAGATGCTGAGAATGAAACCTGAAAGACATATCAATCCCATGAACATAAATGATGCATCAATACCGCATGTGTCTTTAACAAATCCTCCCAGAACCGGCCCTGAACTCAATCCCCCATACAGGGCAAGATGAACCAGGCCCATGACAGTACCCTCTTTCTCATGCGGTGTAATATCTCCCGCGTATGCCTGTGCTATGGGGAGTATCATTGCCGCGGCTCCCCCCTGTATGAAACGAATAAGAATTAAAAAAACTATGTTGTCAGCGAAAATAAATAGCACAGAGGCGATAAAATATATAAAAAGGCCAAGTGTTATAAATGGTTTACGACCCCTGCTGTCAGACAAAAAACCCACAAAAGGCAGCATCACTGTTCTCGACAGGGAAAAGGCACCAAAAATCATTCCGATCAGGAAACCTGAAGCACCCATCGTGTGGGCATATCCAGGTAATAGGGGCACTACCAGTCCGCTTCCCAGTGTTGATGAGAAAATCGCGATAAAAAGAGTGATCAGAATTTTCGTTGTTTTGCGGTTGTTTAACATCAGCATTCTTGTTATAATTATTTTTAATCTGAGTTGTACATGTATATATGTATACATGAAACGTCAAACCATTGTATTAAAGTGAGTCAATTATTTATGAAAACAATCAATAAAATGATAATGAAAGAAGGACATAATTGCTGGAAAACTGAAAAAGCAACAAGAATTCGGTTTCTTGTAGACTCTGATTCATATTTTATTGCATTGTATGATACAATAATCAACGCCCAAATATCTGTTTTCATAATAGGCTGGGGTATCCACAGTAAGTTATTGCTGCACAGGGACGATAGTGAATATGAATATCCCATTCGTCTCGGTGATTTCCTTAATGCGGTAGCAGAAGAGAAACCTGAGCAATCTATCTATGGGGTTTGATTCTGAATGTGATGTAACCCTGGAAGCTCTCAATGACGAACAGGTATCATCATTTATCACTAAATTCAGAAACAGTTTATTGTCCGAACACCTTGATGTTTCCATTTCTGATATTAACAAGGCCATGCAGCATAAAGGATCACTGATTAAAACAATAGAAAGCTATACAGAAGGTGGCAAAACACTAAAAAACCTTGAATCAGAAATTCCTCCCATTCTTGCTACTATTACACCTGATGTAAACCTTGTAGATCCGGAAAAGACAATAGACCCGGGAAAACTGGCAAAAAAGAATTCTACCCGGCACCACTGACAAAAAAAAGACATTTTCACTGCTAAGAATAGCAACAGGTATTTTTGTTTTTGCCGGCCTTGCCGCTGCCTGGAAATGGACACCACTGCAACAGGTTTTACAACCATCTATTATCGTTGATTTCACTCAACCATTTATCAATAGTTCATGGGCACCCTTTGCAGTGGCTGGATTATTTACTGTTGGCAGTGTTGTTATGATACCCTTTACCGCAATGATCATTACCACCCATTTCGGTTTAGAAGGTAAGGAACGATATGCCCAGGCATCCTGTTTATTATCTCATATTGAACAAATAAATTCGGATATTACTATTGTAAGCGGTGACCTTAATACATGGTGCCGGTTTGATAAAACCAGCACAAATATCAATACTCGCCTTGGCACATCACCACGAAAACCATCATTTCCATCCATGCACCCATTGCTGGCCCTTGACCGTATCTGGACACTTCCCGAATCAAGATTAATGAAAATATATGCTGTGCACAACAACAAAACCAGGATAGCCTCTGATCATTTGCCAGTGGTTGCTGAAATCAAATTATAAGACATTTAACTGCAAGATTTACTTGCATAATTCTGTTAAATATAGTAGTTTATCATTAGTACATATTGAAGGGAGGGAATATGGACATTAAAAGTTTAACAGGAACTGACATAATGAATACCGGTGTTCTCGAAAAGGCACGTCGATACAGCAATGACGTGAGTACTGACAGGGGTCAGGATATAGCTGAGAACAGGGTACAACAACAGGAAGAAAATAAAGGCTTTAACATAGACACCAGCGCGTAATCAAATCAATTACATACCAGGCTGCAGGATAACCCGTTTACTGTGGTACATCAGTGGGCGGGTTTTTTATTATAGTTATTGTATTTTTGCTTGATTTATTTATAAATTCAATTTGATATACAGTACATCTACAATTACAAGAGAAATATGCCCATGCAATTGTTTAATAACAGTGAAAAAAATGATGTCAAAAATATCATCAATAATCATTGTGAAACTTTTATTAATGAAATAGACAATCAAAAAATAAAATCAGTTATTTATGATTTTTTTTACAATGATTGTTTCCAATATTTTTCAACGTTTATGCAACTCCAGCACTCTCTCCAGAATGATGCAATAACACAAGATTCAGCAACCGAAATTATTATTGATAAAACGAATGAAATTCTACAAAAAGGACACAGGCTTCAGGAATACCTTGAAAAAAGCGGTTATACCCATCTTGTTGATAGCATAAAAAAAATATTCCGTAAAATCGGAGTTCACTGGGGAGTAGAATCACGATTGCTTGCACACGCGTTTTTCAAACCCAGGGGATACGCGGGTGATTACATTATAATCGAAAATATCTACAATAACATATCTTCATCACAAGGTCTTGGATTCTGTATTGATCAGACATTTTTAAGGGATGATTACGCGGTAGCCGTCCGCAGCAGAATGGAAAAAATGAAACATGTATTGAATAATTTTATATCTAATGCTGATTACGATCTCAACATTGTTAATATTGCATGTGGGTCAAGCAGGGAAATTAGGCATCTACTGGAAGAACAGTCACTACCGGATTCAAGTGAAATAACATTTACGCTCATTGATAATGACCAGGAAGCACTCACATTTTCCAGAGAAAAGATTGATCCGCATTTATATGGTTCTATAACATGCAGGTACATTCAACAGAATGTGTATGATTATATATACTCCCCTGATGAACATGCCGAAATTTTTAATGATCCGGACCTTGTATACTCAATTGGACTGGCTGATTACCTTTCTGATGAAACCTTCAAAAAATTTATTTCTTTCACGTACCGCATACTTAAAAAAAACGGTACACTGATAATTGCGCATAAAGATTCTAAAAATTACAATCCACTTTCTGCAGACTGGTGGTGTAACTGGACATTCAACCTGAGAAATGAAAAAGAAGTTGTTGCACTAATTAAAAATTCTGGAATCGATAATTATGAAATCTCTATAGAACGTGAAACAAACACAAACATAATACTTTTCATAAGAATCACAAAAAAATGATACTGGGAAATATATGTCAATTCTTGCACTTACAGGATTAGTAAATTTTACCACGAGCCTGTTTGCGGGGATATTTATACTCATCAAAAATCCACGTGAAACAACAAGCAGGCTTTTTTTCATGGTCAATATCAGCATTTCACTATACAGTCTTGGATACTTTTTCTGGCAGATATCATCAACCATAGCCACTGCTACTACATGGTTTCACGTTTTAACCATCGGCATAATACTAATACAGATTACTTTCCTGCACTTCGTATTTTCATTTACTGAAATACTGGAAAAGAAAAGAAAAGAAATATTTGTATATTACCTTATAAATGCGACTTTTATTGTATTGAGTGTTGTTCCCGGTTTCTTTTATAATCTTGAACCACGATTTAACCTGGGATATTGGCCTGTAGCCAGGCCAATATTTCATATATACCTTGTATTCTGGACCTGGCAATGTGTATATGGATTATACTGGTTAATCAAAGGGGTAATGAAGTTTTCTGGAATTAGAAGTGAACAAATAAAGTTTATTATTATTTCCGCTATAATTGGATTTATAGGTGGAGCATCCAACTGGTTTATATGGTATAAAATAAATATTCCACCATATGCCAATATACTTATAAGTATTTACGTAGGTATTTTCTTGTTCGCCATTATCCGGCACGGATTTTTAAATATAAGAATAGTCCTTACACATGCCAGTCTTTTTGTAGTTCTTTACTCTATCATTCTTGTTGTGCCACTTATAATCGCTCAATTTACCGGTTATGGTATTATTCCTTTTCTTATACTATTCATACTGGCCATTTTTGGTAATTTCTTTTACAGGTACCTGCAACAAAAAGCCGACGAATTGTTAAGCGCAAGGCAAAATCAATACAACAGTTTATTATACAATGCCTCACAAAGTATCGTACGGGAAAGAAATCTTGAGAGGGTGCTGCGAATCATTGTTATCGGCATCAAGAGATTGTTGAAAGTTAGTTATGTAAAACTTTACCTTGATGATCCTGAATCATCTTCGTACAAACTCAGGTCAATGCTTCCCAGGGAACAGGATGTCATTTTTTCTGAATACAATTATGAAGACCCTGTTATAGAGATAATTAAAGATTACAAGAGGGCAATTACCGGATTAGAAATAAAACGATATACTACTTTTGAATCTGATGACATTATCCTCATCGTACCTTTCATAATCGACGATCATCTTCTAGGTTTTGTTGCAATTGGTGATCATGATAAAAAGATGACATTCAGCATCGATGAATTGAAACTTTCTGAAATCATGGCTTATCACGCATCACTTGCTATTGAAAACTGTTTATACGTATCAGAGATTAAAGATGTCCAGGAAAAGCTTTTCCTTGCTGAAAAAAAGTCATTTATAGCAGGTATGGCTGAAGGGGTGGCACATCAGATAAATAACAGGTTGAATTATTTTTCACTATCAAGTGCTGAGCTGAACATGATAATAGATCAATTTGCGAAACAATACCCACAGCTTTCACTTGAAAATCCGGTAAAAAATATGATTACTACCATCAAAAATATTGGTGATAATCTTATTGAAAATGTACGAAGAACTTCAAATATTATCAGGGGTGTAATCAATTATTCAAATATCGCAAAAGAAGATTCAAAAATTATTGGTATATCTTTTAAAGACCTGGTTGATGAGGCATTAAATCTGGTCAGGATCAATCATGACACGGATACTATACCGGTACAGATCGAAATTAAATCATCCGTGCCGGTATTTGGCATAAAATCACAATTGATAGAAGTACTTTTTAATCTTCTTGATAATAGCTATGATTCAATCGAAATGAAAAGTAATTACCTTAAATCAATTAAAAGTGATATTTTGTTCAATCCATTTATTAAAATTACTATTACCGGTTATAACAAAACACATTCATCAATTGAACTTGAAGATAATGGTATTGGGATTAAAGATGAAGACAAAAACAAAATTTTTGCTCCCTATTATTCGAGCAAATCTACTGCCCTATCAAAGCTTAATTCTGGCCTGGGAATGTATTCAGTAAATCGAATAATTGAAGAAAACCATTCAGGAAAGATCTGGTTTAACTCAACTTATATGGAAGGTACAACTTTTTATATCAGGCTTCCGATACCTGATAATCATTAATTAGAATAATTTTTTGTAAAAAATTATTCTAATTATTAAATATAATTGGACAAATTTATTATTATCGTGAACATAATGTAAAATGTACATATGTCTTGAAACATAATAATGTAAAAGCATCATCTTAAATAGAAAAAAACCTACAGGAGGACTCAATGGCAAAAGTTCAGGAAAATTCAATGGCAGCAATTTTTCAGGCTAACGCAGAAAAATATGCTGAAAAGGCTTACGCGGCTTACAAAAAAGATAACGACTGGATTGATATTTCATGGAGATCCATGAATGATATGGTTCACAATCTGGCTTATTATCTTCTTTCAATTGGGGTAAAAAAGGGAGACAAGATAGGTCTATTCGCTCCCAACAGCTGGGAATGGCATCTCACAGCCCTTGCTATTAACTCCATAGGGGCCGTCGATGTACCAATCTACGCAACAAATTCATCAGAAGAATGTGAATACATATTGAACAATTCAGATTCAAAAATGTGCTTCACTGGAACTAATGATCACCTTAAAACAATTTTAAAAGTTAAATCAAAACTAAAAAAAGTTAAGCAGCTCATAGTATTCGAAGATGTTAAAGGATTAAAAGGAGATACGCTTACACTCGCGAAAGCTCTTACTACAGGAAAATCCAATCTGAATCCCAGTCAATTTAAAAAAAGGCTGAACGGGATCAAGCCTGATGACCTGTCAACGATTATATACACATCCGGAACAACAGGTGATCCCAAAGGTGTAATGCTGACACATAGCAACTTTGTCACAAATGTGAAATATACCCTCATGGAGATGGTGGACAAGGAAACAGGACAACCCCTTCTTCGTCCGGATGATATTTTTCTCTCATTTCTGCCACTCTCGCATTCTCTTGAGAGAACCGCAGGCTTTCATGGAGCTATCTGGTCTGGATCAAAGACCGCTTTCGCCGAAAGCATTGAGAAGCTTGTTGATAATTTCGTTGAAGTCAGGCCAACAGTAATAATCAGCGTACCAAGGATATACGAAAAGGTTCACGCTGGAATAGTTTCCAAGGTATCAGGTGCCCCTGCCGTAAAAAAAGCAATTTTCAATTTCGCCATGCGACAGGCAAAAAGGGGCCTTCCAAAGGTATGCAGGGATGAAGATCCGAGTGATTTCAGATATAATCTTGCAGATAAACTGGTATTCACAAATCTAAAAGCCACCCTTGGCATGGATGATCTTCGCTATGCTATTTCCGGTGGAGCTCCACTTTCTTCTTCAGATGCAGATTTTTTCATTGGTATGGGATTTAAGATTCTTGAAGGATATGGGCTATCTGAGACTACCCCAATCCTTACATTTAACCGGCCATGGTTAATAAAACCTGGTACAGTAGGTCAGGCTATTCCCAAAACTAAAATTCGTATTGCCGATGACGGTGAGATCCAGGCAAAAGGTCCACAGGTGATGCCTGGCTACTACAAGAATAAATCAGCAACAGCAGAGTCTTTTACAAAAGATGGATATTTCAGAACAGGCGATATCGGTGTAATTGATGAAGATGGCTGCCTTAGCATCACCGGTCGTTTAAAGGATATTATAGTTACCGCAGGTGGTAAAAACATATCCCCACAAAATCTTGAAAGCAGTATTAAGGCATCGCCTTATATCGAACAGATAGGCATCATCGGTGACAAGAGAAAATACCTTTCAGCCCTTATCGTTCCTGCCTTCCCAGAATTAGAATCATTTGCGAAAGAGAAGGGTATTTCATTCACTTCACATGATGATCTTATCAAGAACGATGAAATCAATGCTCTCATCAGGGAAGAAATCGATAAGTATACCAAGCATTTTGCCAGGGTTGAGCAGATTAGAAAATTCACCCTTCTTAATGCCGAATGGACACAGGAAACTGACGAGTTAACTCCAACCCAGAAAGTTAAGCGTAAGGTTATCAGCGGAAAATATGCCAATGAGATAGATGCCATGTACACAGAAGATAACTAGTAATTCTTATATCTTTTGGTATCAAATTTTTATTGTTGCATAAAGTCATTAAGTCTTTTACACTAATTTTGCGGTCAGAGCATTATGCTTGTGACCGCAAAATTAGTAGATACAGATATGATGGATCTGTTGGAGGAAAATATGAAAAAAATTATTATTATTTTAGCTTCAATGGCACTTGCAACATCTATGGCATTTACCGTCTCAGCATTTAGTCCTAAAAAAATGGCATGTGAGAAAGCATGCAAAGAAGCCCTTCAGAAATGCAAAAAAGAAACAAATAAAGATGAAGTGAAAAGAGCTGCCTGTAAAGTAGCTTACGAAGAATGTCTCGAAGACTGTGAAAAAAAAGACTAATTAAACATCAACACTAATCTTTACGTATAAAAATGGATGAAGATCATACTTCATCCATTTTTTTCATATTACTCATTTACATACGCGTCCGCAATATCAAGTGCCCTGTCCATTATACTTATTCCCTCATCAATTTCATCCCGATTTACAATAAGAGGTGGAGCCATTGCAATAATATTACTCGGGTTTGCAGCCATGGCAATCATGCCAAGTTCTCCAAGTTTTTTAGCAACCTCCAGTTTGGGATTCCCGCCTGAACGTATCTTGGCATCAAGAGTTATTATCGGCTCCCTTGTTTTCCTGTTTTTCACAAGTTCAAGACCGACAAAAAGACCCTTTCCCCGAACTTCTCCAATACAGGAATGCTTATCCTGAAGCTCCCTGGCTTTCTGTAACAGGTATTCACCCATTATTGCAGAATTTTCAATAAGATTGTCTTCTTCATATATCTGAATGACACGCAGGGCTGCGGCACAGCCAACCGCGTGACCCGCATAGGTTGCCCCATGGCTGAAAAAATGATCCCTGAAATGATTCCCGATATGTTCCCTTGCGATAGCAGCTCCCAGTGGCAGATATCCTGACGTCAACCCTTTGGCCATTGTCATTATATCAGGTACCACATCCCAATGATCCATGGCAAACCATTTTCCAGTTCTCCCAAATCCACTCATAACCTCATCGACTATCATCAACACTCCCCATTTATCACATATTCCCCTCAATTCCGGCATGTAATCATCGGGAGGCACTATTATACCATTCGCTCCTGTTACAGGCTCAAGGATAATTCCCCCTACCTTTTCATCACCACCTTCAAGCTCAATTACCCTGTCAATGTATTTCACACATTGCAAATCACATGATGGGTATGTAAGCCCGAACATGCATCGGTAACAATATGGCTGGGGAACACTGACACACTCGCTACCTCCTGGTACCTGGGCCCAGTTTCTCGGATCACCCGCTGATAGTGTCATTGCCGCGGCTGTCGCACCATGATAGGAGTTATACCTGGAAATAATTTTCCGTTTACCTG
>JAGYNX010000004.1 GCA_018399855.1 Spirochaetota bacterium | reverse complement strand
CGGGAATGGAAAGCAGGCGGCGGCGACGTACGCCAGATGGATACCCCCTATGCCGCGGTGGCGGGCTTCAGCATGCGCTACCAGTTCAATTATTTCTTGTTCCGTATCGGGTTTCACTACGCCACCCCGGTGCAGGATATAAAAGGAAAAAGTAATACTGGATTCGAATATACAATAGATACCTACCAGGCCTCACTCCCCGCCACCATCGGGCTCATTCTGCCCCTCAGAAAAAGAACATACTTCTTTCTTGGCGGTGGACTCACCTATCATTACGCTTATATGGATATTGATACTGATGAACCTGGTAAAGAAGGACGGTTTGCCGACGCCATCGCCGGCTATCATTTCATGGTTGGCGCCGAGGTCCCCGTAACGGATGACATCACCATTTCAAGTGAATGGATACATCAGGAAGGCAGGTCAATACCTATCGAGGATGACAAGGACAGTGGAGAAAAGTACACCATCAATGTAAAAGGTGACATTCTTCTTTTCGGTATCAATTACTACATCAGCATGTAATAACAGTGAATAGCTCTAAGGTAATAGTGATCGGCGCATGGCTGACTGGATAACACTTACGGTAATATTTATCTTCGGTACATTCATGGGGAGTTTTTTCTACACCCTTGCCCTGCGCTACAGTTCCGGTTTCATGAAACAAGAACCATTGCGGGCACTTATCGCGTCTTCACGCTGTGCCGGTTGTGATCACAGGTTATCCCCCCTGCAGCTTCTACCCATACTGGGATACATATTTCAGCTTGGCAGATGCAGAAAATGCGGCAGCAGCATCTCGCCTTGGTATCCTGTCATGGAGATCCTTTACGGCCTTATGGCCCTCTCGGCATACCTGCATTTTCAACTTTCATGGATGGGGGCGGCACTATACCTGGTGATAGCCGCATCCATAGCCATATCGGTGGTGGACATACGAACACTTTCCATTCCCCCCTCCCTGCTCATCGTGGTCTTGCTTGCAACCCTGTACCCCGTCATCATTGAATCAACACTGAAAGATCATCTCTACGGGGCCCTGCTTATGGGCGGGTTTTTCCTGGTGGTAATGCTGTTGTTTCCCGGCGGCTTCGGCGGGGGTGACATGAAATACGCCATTATAATCGGCTTTCTGCTGGGACTTGAACTGTCCATCGTGGCCCTTGAGGTTTCCCTGGTATCAGGTTCACTTACCGGGGTAATATACGCCCTGATCAGGGGCAGCAACCTGAGAATAAAGATCCCCTTCGCCCCCTTCCTCACCCTTGGACTGGTAGTCTCCCTTTTCTGGGGACGGCATATTCTCCTGCTATACTACGGGATGTTTTAACGGGCCTCAGAAAGATTCACCACAGAGGCACTGAGACGCGGAGAGTTTATTATTATAGTGTAGTATCGTTTTTTAGTCGAACAAGCGGTTGTAGTAAAGTTTTATTTTGAGTATGGTTTTTTACAGGCTAAGAGATATGTATATCCCACCTTAAAACAAAACATATCCCCAAACTGGAAAAATCCGAATAGATTGAGCAGATTTAATACCACAGAGAACGAACACAAAGTAAGCAACTCTCCGTGCCCCCCGTGTCTCTGTGGTAACCCCCTGTTAAGCTGTTTCTTAGTAAAAGTCTCAACTACAGAGATGGGTGATTCCCTTCTTGGAGGGCTCTTCCACTACGCCTTTTTCTGTGATGATTGCCGTTATGTTTTCCGCCGGTGTTACATCGAAGGCAGGATTTCTCACGATGACCCCCTCGGGGGCTATCTGTACACCCTGTATATATGCCACCTCGTCAACGCTGCGTTCTTCGATCACAATATCATCACCCTTTTTCGTTTCCACGTCAAGCGTGGATACCGGTGCTGCAACGTAAAAGGGAATGCCATGATGTTTTGCCAAAAGCGAATGGGTGTAGGTGCCTATCTTGTTTGCCGTGTCACCGTTGGCAGCGATCCTGTCGGCCCCCACTATCACACGCTGTATCTCACCTGATTTCATGAAATGACCCGCCATGTTATCGGTAATGAGCACCACCTCGATATTGTCCTGCATGAGTTCCCACGCGGTGAGCCGTGCCCCCTGCAGGTAGGGCCTGGTTTCACAGGCATATACCTTGAGATTCTTCCCCTCTTCAACAGCTTTCCGTATAACGCCCAGGGCTGTACCGTAACCGCCGGTAGCCAGGGCACCCGCGTTGCAATGGGTCATCACCACGTCCCCATCTTTCAAAAACTGATGGCCGTTCTCACCGATCTTTTTGTTCACCTGCACATCTTCTTCGTGAATTTTCCTGGCCTCGGCTGCCAGCTGTTCTTTCAATGAATCCACGTTATCAGCGGCAGAAATGATGGATTTCATCCGCTTTATGGCCCATGAAAGATTGACTGCCGTAGGCCTGGTGCCGTAGAACAGGTCACAGGCCTCGTGTAGTTCCTGTTTCATCTGGTCAAGTGATTTCGCCTGTATGTTTGCCGCTGCCAGGGCCACCCCCATCGCCGTGGCGATGCCTATGGCGGGTGCACCCCGTATCACCATTGAAGTGATGGCATGGGCCACGTCCGTGTAATGTGTATAATGCCTGTATATTTCTTCCACGGGGAGTAACCGCTGATCCAGCATGGATACCACGTCATCCTCCCACTTGATGGTATAATACATGTACATCCTCCTCAGTGTGTCAATTGTCCTTCAGTTCTGTATTTACGCATCCGTATACACCTGCCGCCGTTGCTCCAGGTGACTTCATCCATGTGTATCCTGATAATAAGAAGCCCCCGGCCGCTGTCCTTCATGAAATTTTCGGGTTCACGGGGATCAGACAACGATTCATAATCAAACCCATTCCCCTCGTCCTCGATTATATATTCTACGTATTCCTTTTTCAGTTCGTAATGGATTGTAACCAGCCGGTGCCGATACTTCTCATCCTTTATCCGTTTTTCGATCTCCTCGTTAAATCCCTTGATTCCCCGTTCTTCACGAATATCTGATGGTATCTCCAGGTTGCCGTGATACAGGGCATTGCTGAGGGCTTCCCTGATGGCCATGGCGATATTCTCGGATGTGGTCTTGTTGCAAATGCCCACGTTGGTAAGATATTTGGTGAGCACACACGACAGTGAATCGGCAACCTGGGCGTCAACAGGCAGAATGAAATCCCGTACCTCGCCGGCAATGAATTCACCAAGGGTGTCCTCAAGCTGCTGGTCCTGCCTTCGCCGCAGTATGCCCCGCACGGTTGATGCAACCTCGTTCATGTCGAATGGTTTGCGGATAAAATCATAGGCACCGTAACGCAGGGCACGAATAGCGTCTTCAATATTACCCTGCCCGGTTATGATGAGTGTGGGTATAGGATTATCAATGGCATTGATGTAACGCAACAGGTCGATACCATCCATCTTTCTTAACTTTATATCGGTAATGATAAGGTCAATCTTCCGGTCTTCGTTCTTCAGCAGGTACAGCGCGTCCTCGGCCTTACCCAGCGAAATGATATTATACCCCAGGCGGGACAACTTCCGCTGCAATGTATAGCGAATAACCTCATCATCATCAACAACAACGATTGTCGGTTCGTAAGATCCGTTTTTCAAGACTCAATTCCCTTTTTGGAATCATCCATTATAAGATGACCCATCTTCTCTTTTTTTGTTCTCAGGTATGTCATATTATCCGCCCCTGGAGCAATCTCAACGGGAACCCGTTCTACGATCTTAAGGCCATATCCTTCAAGTCCAATAATCTTCTTTGGATTATTGGTCATCAGCTTTATGGTATGCAGTCCCAGGTCAACCAGTATCTGGGCCCCGATGCCGTAATCACGCAGATCAGCGGGAAAACCAAGCTTGATATTGGCCTCGACCGTATCAAATCCCTGCTCCTGAAGGTGATATGCCTTTATCTTGTTGCCAAGGCCTATACCACGTCCTTCCTGCCGCATGTACAGCAACACACCCGCACCTTCTTTCTCGATCTTCTGCATGGCAGTGTGCAGCTGCGAACCGCAGTCACAACGCCTGGAAGCAAACACATCGCCGGTGAGACATTCAGAATGCACCCGCACCAGAACATTCTCACGTCCGTCCACATCTCCTTTTACCAGCGCCACATGGGTGGCATCATCTACCTCGTTTTCATAGGCAATGGCCTTGAAGGTACCATGATCGGTGGGAAGATTGGCTTCGGACACACGGCGGACAAGCCGCTCTTTATGCTGACGGTATTTAATCAGGTCTTCAATAGTAGCAATTTTCAGGTTGTGTTTCTCGGCGAATTTGTCAAGGTCGGGTCTGCGGGCCATGGTGCCGTCATCATTCAATATTTCACACATCACTGCCGATGGGTATAAGCCTGCCAGCTTGGAAAGGTCAACTGAACCCTCGGTATGCCCGGCACGCACAAGTACGCCTCCCTTTTTGGCGGCAAGTGGAAATATGTGTCCCGGTTTATTCAGGTCTTCAGGCCTGCTGTGCTTGTCAATTAAGACCTTTACCGTGCGAGAACGGTCATGAGCCGAGATACCCGTTGTGGTACCATCGCTGGCATCCACCGAGACGGTAAAAGCCGTGCAGAACTTATCGGTATTTTCAGGAACCATGAGCTGAAGGCCGAGTTGTGATAACCGCTCATCGGTCATCGCGATACAGATCAGCCCCCTGCCATAGGTGGCCATAAAATTTATGGCTTCAGGTGTACAATATTCTGCAGCCACAATAATATCACCTTCATTTTCGCGGTCCTCGTTATCAACAAGTATTATCATCCTGCCGTTACGAAATTCTTCAATTATTTCTGGTATAGTTGCGGTTTTCATCATCTATCTCCTTACAACAGAGGGTTTCTCTCCCGTAACATTAGAGAAACGTGACCCTGAAACGTCAACATTTTTATAGTAGTTTTTTCTCTGCCTGCCTTTTTCTTGACAATAATGGACATCTGGATTCTATTACATCCATGATAATTGGGAAAAAAATACATATTTTAATACTGGCAGCCTCACTCATTGCGGGAATGCTATACCTTTCATGCACCACCACCCCAGGGAAGAGTACCGCGCAAACCATTCGTTTCGCGGTGCTGAATAACACCTCCCCGCAATCACCCTATGCCGCCTTCCCCGAGTCAGTACCGGCTGCCCTGGCGCAAATACAACAGATAAACCCGGTATTCATCATGCATACCGGGAATATAATTCACGGGGGATTCAGCTGGATGGGAATCAGGTTCGCGGACATGGAAAAGCAATACCATCAATTTTTCAGCCATGCCAAAAACCTTTCATCACTGCTGTATACCACGGTTGGTCCCCTTGACACTCTGAACGGGGATACGTCACTGTATTCCAGCAATACCGATCATACCCCGTATTATTCTTTCAATTACGGTAATACACACTTTATCGTTTTAAATTCAAATGAGAAAAACCCTGCCGGGATATCAGGCCAGCAATTCACCTGGTTGACAAAAGACCTGGAAGAATCCTCATTATGCTGCACCATCATGGTATTCATCTACCACTGCCCCATGAGCAATCCCCGGAGACGCAATGCCCAACCTGATCCTGCCTTTCACGATGGGGCAAAACTGCACGAACTGTTTGCCCAGTACGGGGTCACCAGTGTATTCTCTTCAGACGGGAAAAGAAGGTCTTCCTTCTCCCATGAAAAGGTCACCTATAACCAGCTTCCCTGTGTCTTTCCTGAAAAAAAAAGGTATGGACGCAACAACCAGTATTATATTATTGACGCCGCCGGCGAAAACACCGATATTACGGAACATTCAATCTATTGAACACGGAGACACCCATAATGCAGCGGGAAATCTTATTTGACAACCTGGACACCTTTATACAGGAACTGCAAACCCGGGGCATACAGAAAATTGCCTGTGCCGAGGTTAACGAAAAAAGGGTGGTGCAACTTGAAGAGGACAAGCTTGAGGTGCAGGGTGTGGTTATACTTGATCTGCTGGCCTATAAAAGTCCTACCATCTTTAAATGCACCATGAAAGACGTAAATACAAATGAGATCTGCAGTGCACTTGAACAGAAAGGTTTTGAGATTACACGGCGCAGCAGAAATATTGTCTGAGAATACATTGATGAATACCCTTTTGGAAATTGACAACCTTAATGTGCGCTTTGACCTCAACGATTATACCGTTCAGGCGGTACGCGATGTTTCATTTACCATTGAGAAGGGTAAAGCACTGGGCCTGGTGGGTGAATCAGGGTGCGGAAAGTCGGTTACCGCCTATTCCATAATGAAACTCATCTCACCCCCGGGATACATAGAATCAGGTGACATCATTTTCGACGGGGAAAACCTCATGCCCCTTGATGAAGGATCAATGCGAAAGATCAGGGGTAACCGAATTTCCATGATCTTCCAGGAACCCATGACCTCGCTCAACCCTGTATTCACTATCGGCTACCAGGTTGAAGAGGTATTGCTGCTACACAGGGGGATGGACAAAAAGGAAGCACGTGAATACGCCGAAGACATGCTCGACCAGGTGGGCATACCTTCTCCCCGCCGAAGGCTTAATTCATACCCCCATGAACTTTCAGGGGGCTTGCGGCAAAGGGTAATGATCGCCATGGCGCTTGCCACCAATCCTGCCATGCTGATTGCCGATGAGCCCACAACAGCCCTGGATGTAACCATACAGGCACAGATTCTTGACCTTTTGCTATCGCTGCAGTCGTCACTTGACATGTCGCTGCTGCTGATTTCTCATGACCTTGGCATTGTTGCGAATACTGCCGACCATATTGCCATCATGTATGCCGGTGAAATAGTAGAATACGCCCCGGTTGATCTTCTTTTTGCCAAACAGCTTCATCCTTACACCCTGGGGCTTTTCAACGCCATTCCCAAAATGAGCATGTCTGCCGAGAAGCTCTACACCATACCGGGAACAGTTCCCACCATCACCCGGTCCCCGGAGGGCTGCGTATTTTATCCAAGGTGCCCCCTTGGTGATAAAGAGTGCACCAGGAAGCCTGTCACCCTTGAAGAAAAAGAAACCGGGCATTACGCCCGCTGCATAAAGGTATGATCCTCCACAAACCCCATCACACATCATAATGACGTTGAAGGTTCTTGTATGACAGTGCTTCCATAACATGACGATTGTGAATGTCCGGGCTGTCATCAAGATCGGCGATGGTTCTGCTCACCTTTAGTATGCGGAAAAAAGACCGTGCCGAGAGATTCATCCTGTTGATGGCCAGTTCCAGGAGCGATTCGGTTTCATCGTCAAGTTTGCAATACTCTTTCACTTCGTCACTGCTCATCCCCGAATTGCAACCGGTTCCATTTCCGTTAAAACGTTTTTCCTGTTTTTCCCTGGCCTGCATCACCCTTTTTCTTACTTCAGAAGAGGGTTCTCCATCACCTTTTCCAAGCAAATCACCATAGGGAACGCGTCCCACAAGCACTTCAAGGTCGATGCGGTCAAGTATGGGCCCTGAAATCTTCTGAAAATACTGCCGAACCCTGGCAGGAGAACAGGTACACTTTACATCACGGTCAAAAAGATACCCGCACTGGCATGGATTGCTTGACGCGATGAGCATGAAATCCGCCGGGAAAGTATACGTACCAGATACCCTTGACACCGTAATTTCGGAATCTTCCAGCGGCTGTCGAAGTGACTGTATCACGTTGTTTTTGAATTCCACGAACTCGTCCAGGAAAAGAACCCCGTTATGCGCCAGGGATATCTCACCCACCCCCGGAACGGTACCACCCCCCACAAGGGCTGCATCAGATGTGGTATGATGCGGTGACCTGAAGGGGGGAACCTGCAAAAGGCCCTGGTTGGAACGCAGTTTACCTCCTACCGAGTGGATCATGGTGGTATTGATGGCCTGTTCACGGTTGAGAGAAGGCAGGATACCTGGAAGACGCTTGGCCAGCATGGTTTTACCCGATCCGGGAGGACCGTAGAGCAGCACGTTGTGGCGGCCCGCGGCAGCAATCTCAAGGGCCCGCTTTGCTGATTCCTGCCCCCGCACCTGGCTGAGGTCTGGCCACACCATTTCGTCCTGCTGCGCGTTTGAATACTCTTTGAATGGTTCCCCGTTACCCCCGCACACATCCATTGCCTCCCCGATATTGCGTACCGGGTAAATATCCACTTCATCTATGGCGGCAGCTTCAAAACGGTTGTCCCAGGGGACCATCATGGAAGTATAGCCTGCCCTGTACAGGGCAATTGCCATGGAGATCACCCCCTTGACCGGCTTCACACCCCCGTCAAGGGAGAGCTCTCCTACCATGGGCATATGCACCCTGGCCGTTTTAAGCTGCCCGGTTGCAAGAAGTATTGACAGGGCAATGGGAAGATCAAAATTAGCCCCCTGCTTTTTGAAACCGGCAGGGGCAAGGTTTACTATAAAATTCTTTGGTGGGAAATCATAACCAGAATTCTCGATTGCAGACCTGATCCTGTCTTTGGATTCACGGATGATGGAATCGGGCAGGCCTACTATAGTAAAGTTTGGAAGGCCCCGTATAATATCAACCTCCACATCAACGATGTAGGCATCAATTCCCTGGATGGCAAGCGAGGTAGCTTTTGACAGCATGGCATTTCTCCGTATGAGTAAGGTCTCTACTTACTCATACGAAGAAACGGGGGTGATTCGAAAAATTTTTTTCAGTTTTTTTAGTTTTTTTCTACTTTCTGAATTTTCTTACCAGGAACTTACCAAGGACATACCCCACGGCAACTATGACGAAAAATACCAGGAAGCTTACCCAGGTAATCCATGTGCCCCTTTTCAGAAGGCTGTATGGGTTCCAGCTGGCTTCAACCACGTTTCTGCCCAGTTTGCCCTTGTATTTTTGCGGAACCTCACCCAGACCGTCACCATTGGTATCAGGGAAACTCTTTATATAGCTCAGCACACCCATCCATTCCTTGATCTCCTGGATCCCCGGCTTGCCTTTGTCCATATCCACCCTGGCGGTTTTCAGATCTTCAATGGGGTTGCCGTCTTTATCTTTGGGTACTATTTTTAGTATCTGCATGGTAAAATCACCCACCACCTTGAGGAACGTGGCGTTATACAGGTCGGCTGATACCTTGTAAAGTTTCTCATTGGAAGATGAATAATCAAGCTCGGTATACCCGTTTTCCTCGTCACCAAGCCATATATTAGTTACCCTGTCAAAGATGGCCCTGTTTGGATTATAGGTGAATTTTACACCTGAAACCTGAAGAAAATAATCCGAACCCTTGAGGGGATAAATACTTGTGAGAATTTCCAGGGCTTTCTTCACTTCAGCAGCATTCACGTATATACTGATAAGGGGATATCCCATGGACCCGTCCATACCAATTCCAAGTGGGATTGCCCTGAAAGCGTCACATACCGCAATTTTCCCTGTTTCTCCCACAAGAATATTATCCCTGATAACACCGTTAGAGATAACTCCAATGTCCACCCGTGAATCAGGATCATCAGGATCAGCATCATACTTGTCAACATACCATCGAATCGAATCCGCGATGAGATTTCCCAGGTTGGTTTCATCTTCATCAATCACAAGATTATACTGGGTAGTAGCGATGGTGTCCCAGAAACGCATGCCACGCTGCCGCAGCACCTGCTGGTTAATCTTCGTAATATATGAATCAATATAGCTGGTGATTGAAGGATCACCCTTTATACTATCGTTTATCTCCCGAAGTACGTAATCTGAAAGAACAACTTTGCCATTTTCATACTCTATATCCATTATCCCAATGTGCCTGCCGTATGCCCATGCCTGCACAATGATAGTGTCATTCACCTTTATTGGTTTAATTATCTTTGTATGGGTGTGTCCGCTTATAATGATATCTATACCATCCACTTCCCTGGCAAGCAGCTCATCCTCTGATTTTGATTCATCAACCCATAAACCGCTATGCGACAGGCAGATAACGATATCAACCTTCTCTTTTTCACGAAGAATCTTCACCATTTCACGGGCCCTTACCATGGGATCCCCGAATGAAACCGGCGACGCGAAAGGTGCCACCTCGGCGGCATTTTTTCCCATGAGACCGAAATACCCGATCTTCAGTCCTTCCTTCTCCATAACCAGGTAGGGTTTTACCAGGCCCTTCTTAAAGGCGTCTTCAAGTGAGTCATCCTTTTCGCTTTCTTCATCAAATACAACATTTGAGGCCACAATATTGGGTAACCGGCCAATGGAATTTGCCGCGTTCAGTATGCGGGCCAGTCCGGCGGGGAAAAGATCGTACTCATGGTTGCCCAGCGTGGTCACGTCAAATCCCATCCTGTCCATCAGCTGCAACTCGAAGGCCTCTTCCCTGCAAAGCATGTGAAAAAGGGAGCCCATCAGAAAATCACCGGCGTCAACCAAAAGAACGGCGTTTTCCCTGCTTTCCCTGGTTTCCTTGATAATGGTGGACATTCTTGCCCACCCTCCCAGGGTGTTATCATCACCTGTTTTATACGAGGTATAGTCCACGTTGGGAGAAAACCCCAGCAGGTGCGAATGCAGGTCGTTTGTGTGTAAAATTGTAATTTTTTTGGGTTCCGCCTGAAGAACAGATGTTACAACGAGAAGCAGAACAGCACAGAGAGTAACTATTTTTTTCATGTTGGTTTTCCTTCAAAAATGATAGTACAGCCGCTGTCTAAAACGGCAGAAGATCATACTATGAAGGTTTAGAAAAATTGCAAGAAGATTATATAAAACCCCCTTCACCGATGAAGAGGGTTTTATTTCGCTGCATGTAAGTAATAATCAGTTTATCTTTGACATGAGTTCTTCACTCACCTCTTTAACACCCGGCCCTCCGTCAAGTTCAATAACTTTTGGTGAACCATTGTTCTCTTTGGACAGGTTTTTAAAGAATTCAACAGCGGCGAGGGTGCCGTTGTTTGCATCATAATATATATCATGTCTTTTATTGATAGCTGTTTCATCCTGGTCATCAGCCCGTGCGGAAAGCGCTCCACCGCACACGCGGCACACGAATTCACCGTCTTTTTCTTCAGGTTTGATGGCATCTATGTATATATTATTCGGATGATTGTTATCGTTTTCACAAAGCCGGCGTCCCATGATCCTTTTCTTCGCGATCTCCCGGTCAAGAACGATCTCGATAACGTAATCCAGGTTCATGCCCGCCTCATCCAGGGCTTTATTCAATGCTTTGGCCTGCTCAAGGTTGCGGGGAAAACCGTCAAGAAGCCACCCGTTTTTACAGTCATCCCGCTTAAGCCTGTCAAGAATCATTGGAATGGTAATATCATCCGGCACCAGGTCACCGCTATCGATGAATTTCTTGGCCTTCATGCCAAGCTCGGTACCACCCTTTATATTCTCCCTGAAAATAACACCCGACTCGATATGGGGAAGATTGTACTTCTTCTGGACAATCGCCCCCTGTGTCCCCTTACCACTACCATTAGGGCCAAAAATAAGTACGTTCATAAAAATCACCTCTTGAATTATTTTTGTAAGTACACGTATACGGCTTTTATATGTATACCGTGAATGTATGCTATCAAAAGTAAAAAACAGTGCATAAATGTAAAGCAATTTATTGGATCACCTGTTGCAGCAGAGATTCGATCTCTTCCATCGTATCGGCCACAACCAGTTTTGAACGGATTTTTGTGGCGTTGCGAATACCGTGAATATATTTGACCACGTGTTTTCTCATGAGCACCATGCCGTATTCCCCGTACTCTTCTATCATGAGGTGGTAATGCCGGCGAATCACGTCCAACCGTTCATGCAGGGTTGGCTCCCGGGAAGAGAATATCCATGGATTACCCTGGGCCCCCCGTCCCACCATAACCGCCGTGCAGCCCGTGGTATTCAGCTTTTCCATGGCGTCTTCCCATGAAAGGATGTCCCCGTTACCCACAACGGGCACCGGGCAGCTTCGGGCTATCTCAGTGATGCTCTCCCAGTCTGCCTCACCACGGTACAACTGGGCCCTGGTTCTGCCGTGAACGGAAATAAAAGAGACATTCCCCTCTACCAGCGCCTGAACCACCTCGTTGTAATTGATGGAATCTGAATCCCAGCCAAGGCGGATCTTCGCCGATACCGGCAGCGAAACCGCCTGCCCCACTGTTGCTGCAATGCGGTGTACCATCTCCGGTTTTTTTAGCAGGGCCGCCCCCTTGCCGTTATAACATACTTTTGGGGCACAGCATCCCATGTTTATATCGATACAATCCGGCTTCAGTGTTTCCACGAAGGCGGCAGCCTCGGCCACTACAACCGGGTCACTGCCGAATACCTGTATACCAATGGGCCGCTCCCGGTCACTAAAACGCAGCAGGTCAATGGTCTTTTTGTTACGTCGAATTATACCTTCAGAACTGACCAGCTCGGTACACACCATCCCCGCCCCAAACTCGGCAGCCAGCCGCCGGTAAGGACCGTCAGTAAACCCCGCCATGGGAGCCAGAAGCACCGGGCTTCTCAATTGTATACCGGCAAGCTGTGTCATATCCTGCATTTCCCCATAAATAATTATACCGTATACATGGATAGCATGGCCATAAACTGTAAATACTTTTTTTTTCACCACAGAGGTACAGAGGTTTAGGGGATCACCGCAAAGTCGCTAAGGGCGCTAAGTTCGCAAAGAAAAGAAATAAGGGTATATTTATAAGGCCCTCTAAATCCCTCTTTGCGCTTCTTTGCGTACTTCGCGACTTTGCGGTAAATTTTCAACCCTCTGTGGTGAAAAAAATATTTGTTGACCTTATATATCAACATTCTGTATGCTAAAAAAACAGATATCGTCATAATTTATAGACTTTAATTCTACTGCCTTCAGGATTGGTCATGAACACGTTTAAACGAGCTCTCCTTTTTATTTTCATATACCTGGTAATTAGTATAATAATAACTTTTGCTGTATATATCTTTATGACAGAGCCACAGGCTGAAGGATACGGCATTGGGACATTGCTGAGTTTTCTGCTTTCATTGCTGTGGATACTGGGAGCCCGAAAGGGGATGCAGTCTAACACGCTGGTTCTTCTCTCCATTACAGTAGGGGGCTTCATGCTTCGCCTCATATTGCTGGGCGTGTTTATGGCTGGCGGGGTGTACATGTTCAAGATGGACCTGCCCACCTTTGCCATCGCATTCCTGGTGGGTACCATCTACAGCCTTATCCTTGAAGTGTGGTTTTTTACTACCCTCAGTACGCCGGACAATACTAAACTGTGAGTCAGGAAAATATGGATACAAAAACATTAAAGTCACTTACAAAAGATGAACTTATTAAAATAATCCATGATCTGCAGTTAAAGTGCGATCTACAGGAGAAGGGGGTTGACGAAGAGGAAGTCGACTTCAAGAACCTTGTTGAGGCGGCATCAGACATCATATTTGTGTTGGACAGCCAGGGAAACCTTATCTACCGCAACAGGGCCTGGGAAGAATTGTTTCCCTATACCAGGGAAGAGGCCATCGGCATGCACTACTCGGTGTATCTACCTGCCATCGAAATTGACAGGGCCACAACCGTATTCAACCAGATACTGAAAGAAGGCGAAGAGATCCAGAACGAGAAGATGAAAACATTCGACCAGGAAGGGAACGTGGTCTACCTCATGGCCAACCTGTCCCCCATCCATTCTTCAGATGGCACCATCACCGGCCTGTTCGGCATCCTGCGAAACATCACAGAGATGCATCTCATGGAAAAGAAACTCAAGGAGAACACACGGCGGCTTGAGGAAAAGGTAAAAGAGCAGTTACGCCAGGCTGAAGAGCTGAAACGGGTCACCTCCCTGAATGACGAAATAATCAATAATTCTCCCATTGGTATCTTCACCATAGATCCAACCGGCATTATAATGACAGAAAATCCGGCGTTGAAAAAGATTATCGGCTATCCCGGTAACGAATCCCGTACGGGATTAAACGTCACAGAACTGCCGGGTTTCATTGGCACAGACCTGGGCAAATACCTCGACGAGGTAACCATAAAGCGAAAACCGGTAGTGCTGAAAAACCTGCAGTATCAACCCATTGAACAGGAAAGAACGCTCACCCTGAACATACGGGCTAACCCCATACTTGATTACGACAAGCAGGTAAAGAGTATTCTTATCATCGTAGAAGATGCCACCGAGCAGGCACAGATACAGAAGAGAATGCAGCGGGCAGAAAAACTTTCAGCCATGGGACTACTGGCAGCCGGTGTTTCATACGAGCTGAAGGTTCCCATCAACCTGCTTACCATAGATCTTAATTTCATCGAGAATAATATTGATGAATCAAGTCCCATGAGAGATTATCTCCAGTCAATGAAAGATGAACTGGGGCGTATCAACCAGATAACCGAGCAATTACTGAACCTGGGTAAGCCAAGCGAAGACGAGAAAGAAGAATGCGAGGTTCACAAGCTGATCACCAGTCATCCAATCCAGATAATGCTGAACAGGCTGCAGAAAGACGGTTTCAACGTGGAAACTTCTTATCCAGAAGAAAGTCCCCGTATCCGTGTCCGCAGGAGTCAGCTTATCCAGTCACTGCTTCACATAATTGCCAACGCGGAAGAAGCCATGCCCGAGGGGGGTGATCTTAAAATTACCATAGACTCGTACAAGAAAAACGACGAAACATTCGCCGTTATCATCATAGAAGATTCCGGAATAGGCATACCCGGAGAGAACATGCAGAAAATATTTCAGCCTTTCTTCACCACGAAGGGCCAGAAATCCACGGGCCTGGGCCTGATGGTTACCTATTCCATCATAGAAAACGCAGGAGGGGCAATCGGCGTAAAGAGCACCCCCGGCGTTGGTACATCCTTTAAAATAGTACTACCGGCAGTTGCAGAGTAAAGGGGGACGCAAAGATTATGAGCAAACGATATAACCCTGATTCTTCACAGAAACCATACCTGAGTGATGCTGAATCCATTCTCGAGAAGGACGGGTATTTTATCATATCACCAGATGATTCACAACAGGATGAAATATCCTCCAAAATAACCCGGGAGCCCGGGGCAGACACATTCTCAGGGCCGGTTCGCACCGACCAGATAGAGAAAAAACCCGGGCGTGAACCAGATTCCTCGCAGGTACCCGTGAAACCAGCGCAACCTGAACAACAATATGACATACCCACAATTCTGGAATACCTCCAATGGCACATGGAAAGAATTTCCGAGAATGTCATTGGCCGTGATGAGATAATCCGCCAGGCCATGTATTCAATTTTAACCAGGGAACACATGCTCCTGCTTTCACGTACGGGTATGGCAAAATCATACCTGGCCAATTATATTTTCAACACCTTCGACAACGTGCGCACATTCGCCTCACAGGCAAGCAAGGAACAGACCCCTGATAATTATTTCGGCCCATACAACATTGAAGAATTCAAGAAGGGACGCATACGCCATAACATTCACGGCTCAATAATCGAGGCGAACCTTGTTTTCCTTGACGAGTTTTTTGACGCCAGTGACGTAGTACTCAGGTCACTTCTCTCGGTACTGAACGAGCGCAAGTTCGTAAACGGGCCCGAACAGATTGATGCCGCCATTCATACTGCCATCGCCACCGCCAACTACATGCGGATGAACGAGGTCACCGAAGCGGTGCTTGACAGGTTTACCTACAAGTCTATCATCCCCGAAGATTCAAACGTTTACAGCCAGCTGCTCATCGACCATACCTACGCATTCAGCAGGGGAAAGGCCATTGAACCGGACAGGAAGATACCCTTTACACAGATAATCTATATTTCAGATATCGTCAGGAACAAGAACAGGGAAACCAGGATAGAAGTTCCCGATTTTATATATTTCATGAAAAACATCGTCACCAACAAGTTTGTCAGTGACATGCGTAAGAGTGATTACAAGTTTTTTATCAGTCCCAGGAAACAGGCAAAGCTTTCTGACTTCCTGCGGGCCTCGGCGCTGCTCAACGGAAGGTACGAGGTGAACATGGATGACCTGCAGGACATGTACCTGGCACTGTGCACACTGAACAGCTTCGTTTCAGTAAAAGCGAAGGACAAGTCAGAAAAAGATGTCTACCTTGACGCCTACCAGCAAACCATGGTGCATTTTAACGCCACGGGTGCCATTCAGCAGATAGAATTCTTATTGAATATTCGCAAGATATTCCAGGAAATTCACGAGAACCCGGAGAAGAAAGAAAAGCTCATGGCATCATCGAGCCTGTTTCAGGGTCTGCGAAGCCTTTTGAAAAAGATTTTCCCTGGTAAGACAAGGGATGATGAGGAAATCACCCTTGATACACTTAAGAAAAGCATATCCGATCTCAATCCCGCTGTTGAAGAGGTTCGTGAACTTAAGGAAGGCATCCTGAAAGACTATGCGGGTTTAATTTGATTATTTCGGAGGCATGGTCTTGAGCAATATCCTATCTCCACTGAACAGACCGGAACGGCCAAGCCTTGATTTCTTCGAGTACTGGGACTCCTTCGGGCTCTTCGATGAACTACAGGTTGTTCTTCCCCCGCAATTTTTCGTTATCTTCGAGATAGCCCGCGTTGTATTTACCCCCGAACTAATATCCGAGGCACTCAGTGCCATCGAAGACATCTCGCAGGAAGAGAAGATCGAGGCACCCGACCGTGACGAGTCCATACTGTATAACAGGATGGAAAAAATATCACCTGTCAGTGATCACATGGAGATCAACAACTATCGAACAATATTCGAATTAAAAAAAGCCCTGCCCCGTGAGCTTGCATGGGAAGATGAGATTTTCGACATCAAGCTTCTGAAACATCAGCTGCTGGTAAGAAGATTTTACGAATCGAAGATGGACAAGTTCAAGGCCATCTCCACCCTGCAGGACGAATCCGGCCGCCAGGCAAACAGGTTCGATCAGAAATTCTACCTGCTTTTAGACCGGTCACGGTCAATGGAAATACGAATGCGGTCTTTTTTCTCAAAATGCCTGGTGGTTGAGTTTCTAAGAAGAAAACTGGGGAGCAACGCAAAGATTTTCTATCGTCCTTTTGACTCTAAGCCCGGCGATCTTTTCAAGATCGAGCACAGGGATGACTTCCCATTTCTTATCGAGCGGGTTATGCTCACCACCACCGGTGGAACCAGCACCAACCTGCAGCAGGCCGTATTACAGGCCATCGATGATATCCATTACGACAAAGACCTGCTCAACGCCGAAATTCTTGTTGTTACAGACGGTATCAGCAAGATAGACAAGTACCTGCTAAAAGAGAAGCTTGGAAATATTAAGCTTAACATACTGAAAGTTGGCAAAGACCTTGCCGACCCAGATTTTTTCGACATGAAAAAAACCTTCGATGCCAACAGGCTGCAGTTCGATCCAACCGCCCTGAATATAAAGGAAATTCAACAAAAAATGGACAATGCCGATGCAGGTGAAGAGGTATTGAATCCTTATGAAAAACGCGCCTTCAGGTATCTACTGGAATATTCTGAAAACATGTTCCAGGATCTTCGTGACATATCCCAGCGCTTCGTTGAAATACCAGACCTCGACCCCGGCGACCTGTTTGAGCTTACCGATGAGAAGATCGATTCCATCGAAACGGCTGTTGACGAGTTCTCACGTATTGATTACTCGAACAGCACACTTGAAGAACGAAAACGGCTCTACAAGCAGGCTTTCTTTCTTTCACAGTATATCGAGATGCTCATGTCGAAGAAGGGAAACGATCAGAATCCCATTCTTAAAAAATGCGAATTCAAACTGAACAATATCAAGCAGGATATTCTGTCAGATCCGGCACTTTTTAAGATGGTTATGGACGCGAAGGGTTCGGGTGAAGATAAGAAATCCATGAAGCTGGCAAAAAAAGAAGTGAAGAAAAAGCTCAAAGAGATGCAGATGACACAGAAACAACTTTCATCTGAAGATATAAAACAGGCACAGTTGCTGCTCAGCTCTGACATCGGTGAAGGAAATCTTGGTCAATTCCTGAAAGTACTCTTTATCAAGCTTATACAATTCATTAAAAAAACCGCATCTGCCCCTTTCAAGAAAAAGGAAACCCGCGAGTAAAAGATACTACTTACAGCTTTTCATTCTCGTACCACTTGATGGTTTCAGTCATAATATCCACGTTGTTTTTTTGGGGATACCATTCAAGCTCGATCTTGGCCCTGTCACAGTCCAACATGAAATTATTAAGTATGAAGTGCACATGGTCTTTTCGCAGGTAGTGAATATTCAGTGGTTTCAGCAGAAATGAGAGCACCCTGGTAAACAAAGGGGTAATATGCTTGATGGTACACTCAAGCTTCGATTGTTCTTTTACCTTGATTACCTGTTCAAGCTGTGTAGGCACATTATCAGATCCCAGGTTGTATATTTTTCCCCTGGTTTCCGGATTATTCAGCATTTTCAAAAGGGCATCCACAACATCGTCAGGATGCACAAGCTGATATTTCGTGTCCCCATCACCGGCAATATACATCCTGTTTGAAACTCCCATGCCCATTGCCATGTACAGGATAACCAGTATCATGGGTTCATCAACGCCGGGTCCTGTTATAATGGTGGGCCTGAATATGGTTACATTCATCCCCTCCTCTTCCATGTGCCCCATGCAGATGGCTTCTGCCTTTTTTTTATCCTTCCCGTAAGCGGTTACAGGTTTTAACTTATCTGTTTCCCTAACGGGAAGCATTGACGGAGACCCGTACACCCTGGCAGAGGATTGAAAAATCACCTTTTCCACCCCGGCTTCCCCGCACGCGTTCAGAAGGATTTCAGTACCTTTCACATTTATTTTCTTCATGAAGCGCCTGCCGTAGTACGAAGCATCCTCAACATCCATCAGGTGGAAGACCACCCTCACCCCTTCACAGACCTCGTCCAGCAGTTCGGCATCGGTAACGGTTCCCTCGTAAAACTCAACCTCCTGGGGAAGCTGCCTGTCCTTCCACATGTCCAGTCCTCGTACGGTTTCTCCTTTTTTCAGAAGTGCTTCTACAAGGTATCTGCCAAGCAGGCTGTTGCATCCGGTAACAAGAATCATTGCCATTCCTCCTGGGAATAATCTGGGTCAGAGTTGAAGATATGTATATTAATTGTATAATCCCTGTGAATCAAATACGTCAAGCATTATTGAATCGAAATTACTGCACCGCCAAAAACCATATACCCCGCCCGGGAGAATACAGCACCCCCGCCACCCTGCCGGCAATTTGGTCATTGCTCACCTTCATAAACCATTCATCACCTGTCCTGTTATCAGCGGCCACCAGTAATTTTTCTTTAGCCAGGTATATCATGCTGGTGCCCCCGCCCTTTTGCATTTCTTTTGCGGGTATCATCACGGGATAGAGGGTATCATCGTTACGTTCCAGGTAATACTCCTCCCTGTTGACAAGCTTCAGGCGTGCGGCAACATCATCACTCATTATTGTTCTTTCAAGGGGGGTGTTGTTCACACTGATGGCGGTGCCTTTTATGATCACGTTCTCCGGCCCGGCGGCCACCACCCTTCGTATCAGTTTTTCTTCTCCCCGGGCAACAACCACGGTGTCCCCCACGGAGGGAAGCAGACCTGGAAAGCGGACAACCAGTACCCTGTCATCCTTCATTATCACCGGCTCCATTCGAGAGGAGGGCATGGTTGACAGGGAAACCATCGAAAACAGCATGCCGTAAATAAACGTCAGCACCAGCAACACCGCAAGTGCGTATGCCACGTACACGGGGAGACGCATATAGGGTGTATACCCGATGCTGCCGCTCTTTCCCGCGGTCACCCCGGCATGAATGGCACATGAGATGAGAATGATCATATCAAGAAGTACACACCCTGCCATGGTATACAGCAGGGGAAATTCCCTGTTGTAAAACAACAGTACGGGAAATATGCCTGCCACCGCTATTCGCAGCAGCAGAAAAACTATACCTTTAGAAGCCGCCCCCGCGTACACCTGCCCGAGACCGGTAAAAATCAACGACCCCGCAAACGCACCCACCCGGCTTCTCCCCGTATCATGCGCAGAAGATATAAGTTTATCTTTCATCTACCCTCCCTGGCGGCAACCACAGAGGCACAGAGAGACGGAGAGTCTGTCATAATTTCTGGTTTGTATTTTATTCGCATCATTTTTTATTTAGCGTCTCTCTTGAAGGATTGTTTATAAAGGCTCATTCTACAAATAATTTCTGGATAAACCATCTATACATATTTTTGGAAAAGATAAAAAAGCACAAATATTCCCCGACTTGATCACCAGGTAAACTATGAACACAAAAACGAAAACCAAAACATAGAACCACCCTCCGTCTCTCTGTGCCTCTGTGGTAAATATTTTTACAGAAACGACTGTATAAATCGTTCTACCCTTTCTTTTCCCTGGTACACCCCGAAGTGGCCTTCGCAGAGGATGTCGGCTTCCAGGGAGATCATGAATTCGAGTGACTTCTCGTAGTGCTCCCTGTTTGATTTCAGCATATCGTTGAGGGGGCCGTGTACGTCCTGGCCGAAAAGCACGAGGTTGCCGTTAGACCGCAGGGTGAAGGCCGCCGATCCCGGTGAGTGGCCGGGAATATGGTACATGTTGATGGTAAGGTCACCCAGGGTAAACGATCGTTCTTTTTCATGCACCTTGATGTCAACAGGGAATGGCTTCATGAAGCTGCCATACCACGAGGCAGCGGTAACATCAGAATCACCGGTTTCAAGGTATATGGCGTCCAGTTGGTGGGCCACAAGGGTACAGCCGGTTGCTTCTTTCAGGGCGGCAACACCGCCCGTGTGATCGTAATGACAGTGTGTAATAAACAGGCAGGCTATGGAGGAAGGCTCAACACCGCATTCACGGATATTCATCAATATCTCATTATGTCCTTCGCCGGTGCCGCCGTCAACCAGGGCCGCCGTATTACCGCTTTTTATGAGGTATACCGCGGCGTCCGGCGGGGCGGAAATATCAGATCCCCCCACCTGGAACACATGTGGTGTAATCTGCACGTCAACCCCCCGTGTTTCTTCCCTTCAGTTCTTTTTCAAGGGCTTCCCGAACCGCATCGATGTCAGGTTCGATCTCAACGGGCCTGTTGGCATACCTGCAATCCACCTCGGGCAGGGAACATTCGTGATAGCCCACCTTGAATTCGCTGAACTTGAGGCCATGGGCCGTGGATATTATGATGGTTCTGTCAGTTTTGGATATCACCTGTTTCTCAACCAGCTTCATAAGCACCGCAAGGGCAACACCGGTATGGGGACAGTTGTACATGCCGGTAAGGTCGGCAAGGGCTGCCGCGTTTGCCAGCTCATCTTCGCTTGCCTGCTCAACGATACCGTCAAAGCTGTTGAGGGCCTTTATCGCCTTCTTCACCGATACGGGATCACCAATCTGGATGGCCGATGCCAGTGTTTTTCCCGGTGACATGGATTCAAAAGAGTCAAACCCCTTGAGGTATGCCTGGTATAATGGATTAGCCTTCTCAGCCTGGGCCAGAACCAGGCGGGGTTTGCGGTCAATAAGACCCAGGTCGAACATCATCTGGAAACCGTTGCCAAGTGCCGACACGTTACCCAGGTTGCCGCCGGGTATGATCACCACGTCGGGCACCTCCCAGTCAAACTGCTGCAGAAGTTCAACTGATATGGTCTTCTGCCCTTCTATGCGAAGGGAGTTCATGGAGTTTGCCAGGTAGATGGTATTGTCCTTCGTGATCTCCTGCACCACCTTCATGCAACCGTCGAAGTTGGTGTCAAGTGACATGACGATGGACCCGTTTGACATGGGCTGCACCAGCTGGGCAGTGGATATCTTGTTACTGGGCAGAAACACTATGGAGGGTATGCCCGCGTAGGCACAATAGGCCGCCAGTGCCGCCGATGTGTCCCCGGTTGAGGCACATGCCACCGCCTTGATGTTCTTCCCCTGTTCACGCATCTGGTTTACCTGTGAAACCAGTACCGTCATTCCCAGATCTTTGAAAGATCCGGTATGGGTATTGCCGCACATCTTCACCCACAGGTCGTTCATGCCCAGCATCTTACCAAAGCGTTTTGCCCAGAAAAGGTTGGTATTCCCTTCAAACATGGATACCACGTTCTCGTTGTCCACCTCCGGGTTTATCCATTCCTTCTTTCCCCAGACACCGCTGCCATAGGGCCATTTGGTAGTACCCACCCTGCTGTCAAAGAGTTCTTTCCACTGGCCGGCAGTGCGTTCCCGCAGCCTGTCCATATCATGAACCACTTCAAGAAGTTCACCGCATTTTTTGCATCGGTATACTACTTCATCAAGTGGATATTCTTCGTCGCATCCCCCGATACACCTGAACACCGCCCTGTACCTGTCACTCATGCGCTACTCCTTATTCAAAATCCTCAACCGGGATCACCACCACGTCACCGCTTATGAATTCAAATTTATTGATCTCACCGATAGATCGCATCATCCCTTCTTCATTGGCCCCGTGTGTGGTAATCACGATGGGTACATAGGTACCCTCAACTTCCTGCTGCATAACCGAGGCGATAGAAATATCATAATTACCCAAAACTCCCGCCACCCTGGCCAAAATACCCGCCTTGTCCTCAGAATACAACCGCAGGTAGTAACGGCACTTCCGTTTTCCGGGGGCCATGTAGTTGATCTCCCCTTCAAGAGAAATGGCGTTCTCGTAGATGTTGTCCTTCTGGGCCATCTGCACTATATCACTCACCACCGATGAGGCGGTTGGCAGTCCTCCCGCTCCCTTTCCATAAAGGGTAACCGGGCCGGTCATGTCGTTATCATACATTATACCATTAAACTCATCCCTGACCGACGCCAGCGGATGCTTGAAGGGGAGCATGGTAGGCTGTACCCTGATGTCAAACTCATCACCGATCTTCCTGCTGATACCCAGCAGTTTTATTACGTACCCCATCTCGTAGGCATACATGATATCAAGCAGGGTGATCCTTGTAATGCCCTGTACCTGCACGTTGCTGAAATGTACTTTCTTGTTATAGGCAATCATGGAAAGCAGGGCTATTTTATGCCCGGCGTCATGCCCCTCTATGTCAAAGGTTGGGTCTGCCTCGGCAAATCCAAGATCCTGCGCTTCACGCAGGGCGTCATCGAAGGGAATTGCCTTGTCATACATCCGGGTCAATATGTAATTGGTTGTGCCGTTGAGTATACCCATAACCGTGTGCACCCGGTTGCCCACCAGGCCGCTTTTCAACGATACCACGCAGGGTATTCCCCCGCCGATTGATGCCTCAAACCCCAGCTTGGCCGAACCGCTGTTGGCAAGATCAAACACCTGGTCACCATCTTCGGCAAGCAGCTTCTTGTTGGCGGTCACCACGTCCTTCCCCTTCTTCATGCACTCGGTTATCATGGTTTTCGCCGGCTCAATACCGCCGATAAGTTCGATTATGGTGTCGATACTGTCATCTTCAAGCAGGTCACGCCAGTTGTCAGTCACCGTAATACCAGAGACCTCCCTTCTGACCAGGTCTGTACGCAGGTCACATATGGTAACGATTTGCACATCAATACCGGTACGCAGCTTTATCAGGTGGGCATTCTCCTGCAAAAGCTGATACACTCCCTTCCCAACGGTTCCAAAACCGATCAGACCACAACGAACCACATTTCTCATGGGTAAACCCCGGTTACTCTTCAATATTAATTCTTACAAGATGCATTATACCTGCCACGTGTTGGTAAAAGTTGTCAACATAAATAAATAGAACCACAGAGGCACAGAGTTACAGAGGTATTTTTTTAAAGGATCACCGCAAAGCCGCGAAATACGCGAAGAGCGCAAAGAAACGTAAAAATTGGTTCGCACGGCGGCACAGAGGCACGGCGAGTGGATCAATATATAATAAAATCAATTTGTTGAGTCGTTGCGTGTGAGTATTTTTAGTATCGACCTTTTAAAAACTGGCAAGTTGTTCTGAATAATTTGCCAGATCTCTTCGGCATCAACTCCAAAGTAATCATGCGCAACTATGTTTCGCAGGCCTTTTATATTTTTCCAATCAATGGTATCATTTTGATTCTTAAAATCTTCATCGATCCTTGTTACCGCCTCACCAATTATAAC
>JAGYNX010000399.1 GCA_018399855.1 Spirochaetota bacterium | reverse complement strand
ACACCTGCATATCAACATCTATCCCGGCTACCAGCGTTCGGGGGCGGGTTCCCTGCTTATACTCACCTTCGAGCAATGGCTGAAATCCCGGGGAGTGCGGGGTGTGCACCTGGTCACCTCCAATTACAACGAGAAGGCCCTTCCTTTTTACCGGAAACATGGATACGCGGTACTTGATGAATTCGAACATGAACTCTGGGACGGGATACCTGACCAGAAGGCATTAATTTTCGGAAAACAATTTGTCTATTAAATATATTTTCATCGGGGGGTTCCATGAAAAAATTCACCAGGAGAGATTTCTTCAGCCGGGTTGCATTGCCATCCGCGGCGACCGCCGCGGCAGGAATGATGCTCCCCACAGGATGCGGCAGTAAGGACTTCAGCACCGACCCAGACCAGCCCAACATACTCTTTATGACCGCCGACAACCTTGGCTGGCACGACCTGAGCCTTTACGGCAACACCAACATCAGCACTCCACACATTGACAGCATAGGAAAAAACGGTGCGAAGTTTGAACGCGTCTTCTGCGTCTCGTCAAGCTGTGCCCCAAGCCGGGCAAGCTTTCTCACCGGCCAGTATCCACACACCCACGGGGTGAACGCGCTGACCCATCTGCAGAAGACGAAGGCATTGTCGCCATTTCACACAACGCTGCCCGACCTTCTGAAAAAAGCGGGCTACAATACCGCCCACCAGGGCAAGTGGCACGTGTCCCCTTACCTGCCAACCTCCTGGTACGGGTACAACGAACGCCTGAGCGGCCTTCTCCCAGATGCCCAGATCATCCGTGACTCGAAGGACACCATCGACTTTCTCAAGCGCAACAGGAACAACCGTTTCTATTTTGAGGTGAACTACACCAACAGCCACCGCAACCGGTACGGAGAGTACGAGATGCAAAATGAGTTTCCCGTTGACTGGAAGAAGATAAAGGTGCCCGGTTACATGGCAATGCCCGGGTGGCCCGAGATACGAAAAGACCTGGCCCGCTATTACAGCGAGAACCTGCAGATGGAGAAGATGATCGGGGAGGTGCTGCAGGCCCTTGACGACCTTGGCCTTGCAGAAAACACCCTGGTGCTTTTCGTCAGCGATAACGGCCCCCATTATCCCGGCATGATATCCACCCTGTACGATCGTGGTGTGGCAACACCAATGGTGGTTCGCTGGCCCGGAAAGATAAAGCCCGGCACGAAGATTCCCCACATGATCAACACCATAGACATCATGCCAACATTTCTTGAGGCTGCCGGCATCAAGCCGCCGAAAGAGGTGCAGGGACGGTCTTTCCTTCCGCTGATGACGGGACAGCGCAAAGAGCCAACCCGTGAGGCGGTATTCCTTGAGATGACCTGGCACGTGCACTATATCCCCTGCAGGGCGGTGCGCACCGGCCGTTACAAGTACATCAAGAATTACAGCGACAACCCCTTCGGGCTGGACATGAACAACCACGACAGGTGGGCCCACCGGCTGTGCGAACTGCCGGGGCACAATTACAAGACCCCCCGTCCCCCCGAAGAACTCTACGACCTGGGCCCTGACCCCAACGAGATGCACAACCTTGCTGAGAATAAAGAATACGCGAAGGTGAAGCAAGAGCTTGCAGGGATGCTGAAAGAACACATGAAAGAAACAGGCGACCCCTTTCTGGGCAAGCCCTTCACCAACGACTTTGACCCGGAGAGATACAAACCCGTTGAACCGGGAACGCAGTATTTCTAGGAGGCCGCATGACGGGAGCGACACTTGTACCCAAACCCGTTGAGGTGAAAGAAACAGGAGGCTCCTGTTCTATCAGGCAGAACACCGAGGTGATCGTCTCGGGGGAAGCCGACGTTGGCCATGCCGCCGAAATGCTTGTACAGATGCTTCGTGAGAAAACCGGCTACCCCGTGCCCGTTGAAACCCTTGATGAGTACAGGGAGAACAGCGAGGGTATCTACTTTCTGCCAGATCACTACATAGCCGGCAAAAGCCCCGAGCGTTACCAGCTCACCGTTGAGCCAACCCGCATCGTGCTTGCGGCCGCCTGCTTTGAAGGTTTTGCCAGGGGCATACAGGCACTGCGGCAGCTTTTCCCAACGGCAGATATGCAGGACGTGAATGCTTCGCTGACACTTCCCTGC
>JAGYNX010000398.1 GCA_018399855.1 Spirochaetota bacterium | reverse complement strand
CTTCATTAATCCAGAGGATTTCATTCTGTTCATCAATCGCTTCAAGACTGGCAAGAAGTGTATCTATTACATGAACTCTTTCATCCAGACTCAACTCTAATGCCTGGTTGATTATCTTATCACTATTAGTCATAAAATCACCGTGCAATTGCGTTTAACATCTATACAGATGTAATGTATATAAAGGAAAAAGCATGGTCAATCATTTTTTACGCCCCCCAGCTCACTCTTCACCTCTCACTGTTCACCCAACTTCTATCCACTATCCACCAACAACCATCCACTACCCCCTATCCACCATCAACCAACAACCATTCACCAAAACTACCACGGCCTGAAAATCACGCCCTTTTCCTGCAGTAAGTTCTTGATCTTGTCAACCGCGTCATCAATCGACAGTTCATCATGTATATGGGTATCAACACCTATGTCGGTGGTAATCTCGTCACCAACCCAGACAACTTCCATCTTGTCAGGGCTTATGATGGTTTTAATATTCTCGAGGTCATCCTGTGTCAGTTCGATGGCGGTAACCAGAAGTATCATTCCCGCGTCCAGCATTATGTTGGCTACCTCGGAAAGTCTTCGAATATGCTCTTTTCGATTGTTTTCTCCTTTGATGTCCGCGTCAACACCGTACAGCACGTTACCGATGCCAAGAAAGTATACGATCTTACCGTCACGGAAAAGCCTGGCTTCAAGCCCCTTGGCTATGGGTTTTTTCCCGGCATTCTGTTTACCAGTGATAAGCACCATGGTGGATTTCTGGTTATACTTCTCCGCGCGTTCATCAAAGGGTATGATACTTTTCTCCCACTTGTAATTACGCAGGTACACCTTGTCACGCACCCAGGCCTGGCTGTCATCAAGAGCCTCCCGGATGATACCCCCACCCCATATCTCGTAATCGTCAACAATGACGAACCTGCCGGTGGTGGGCATGTCGACCGCGTAATCGAATGCAACCGCCCTGTTGCATTTCAAAATGCATTCGGCAACGTCATGACGATCAACCCTGTCCTTTTGTTCACTTGCCTCCAGGTCAGAAGCATCCAATACCCGCACAACTTGTTCAACACGCATGGGTATTTTCGCGGTACCTACCTTGAGTATGTATTCCTTCTTCGTCGAAAGGGGTTGCTTTCCAAGCCAGAAAAGGTTTACCAGCAGCCTGGTGGTAACCTTTGGAGGTTCTTCTCCACCCTTCGCGGCAATTTCCCCACGGCTTACATATATCTGTTCTTCGGTTGTAAACCCCGTGGAATAACCCGCGTCAATAGACAGGCGTTCAGGCTGGTTAAAACCCTCAATAGTCTTCACCCTGCTCTTCTTTCCCGACGGATAAAACACGATCTCGTCACCCACATGTATGGAACCGGTATCGATGGTACCCGCTATTATACGCCTGCTGTCATTAAACCTGGTAAACTTGTACACCCCCTGCACCGGCATACGAAATGGCTTGGCAACAGGACTCTTTTCCTTAATAAAGCTGTCCAGGATCTCAAGAACGGTACTCCCGTTATACCATTTCATATTTTCCATGTGAGCAGCCACGGTGTCACCCAACATTCCGCTAACCGGAATAAAGCATGAAGGCTGTATACCTATATCATTGAGAAAACGTGAATACTCTTCAACTATATCATCGAACACCTTCTTACTGTAATCAACAAGGTCCATTTTATTCACGATAACCGCAAGCTGCTTAATACCGAGCATGGATATCATGTACCCATGCCGCCTGGAATTTTCCTGCACCCCTTCCTTCGCGTCAATCACCAGCAATGCAGCCTCGGCATGGGATGCCCCCGTCACCATGTTTTTGAGAAATTCGATGTGCCCCGGCGCATCAAGTATAATATAATTGCGTTTCTCCGTTTTAAAGAACACCCGCGCCGCATCAATGGTAATCCCCTGCGATTGCTCATCCTTCAGGGCATCGATCAAAAACGCGTACTCAAACGGCTTCGAGTTCCTTTCACAATTTGCCTTCACCTGCTCAAGCTTCCCCTCGGGCAACGACCCCGTATCAGCAAGCATCCGCCCAATTACAGTACTTTTGCCATGATCAACATGGCCCACTATGACCAGGTTCATGTGTTCTTTCGAGTGAGAAGTGAGAGGTGAAGGGTG
>JAGYNX010000397.1 GCA_018399855.1 Spirochaetota bacterium | reverse complement strand
TTTTCGAAAGTCCTCCATGAGGGCGTCGATGATCCTGTTCTCGTATGCCACCAGCGCCTTTCGAAGGCGTTTCAACTGCATGATCCTGAATGCCGGGTCTTTTGTTTGTCCCGTATTAAAGAACGCTTTCTGTTTTTCTTTAAGTGACCTGATGTCTTCCATATGGTCCCCCGGGTTGTGTTAAAGGTTTTCAGCACTACCTGTCATGTATACAGTATACTATTGATATACACCGCTGTTCAAGCACCGAATTTCCAGGCTCAACATTATTATGAGAAACACAAGAACCGGCAGAAGAATGGAAGGGAGGGCAAGCAGCGAAAAGAAGCTCACCAGGAGATAGAACACGGTAATGATGAGCGACGTGATGAGTGCCCATCTCTTTCGACCAAACAGCTTTATGCTCACTATAACCATAAAAACCCACACGGGAATCAGCACAAGCACTATGATGATCATGAACAACCCGATCATTATACCCATCTCACCGGCCAGAAAACCTTCGTATCCCATCTTGCTGAAGAAGAGGATAACAACTGCCATCAACAGTGACTTAAAAATACCCAGTAGTATGACAACGATTTCCAGGAAAGAACGTCTTGAAGTTGTATCCATATTTTTCAGATCTCCATTACCTCCTCTTCTTCAAACTTTTTATGACGGTTCATTGCGCCGCTTTCAAAGGCATCGATCCACATCTCAACCCGATCTTTGCCGTATTCATTCTTCCATGCCTCGATAAGGGTATCAACGGGCACATCGGCGTATGAACCAAGGTATTCAAGATACTCCATGTACTTGTTCTGATCAAGATTGTACTGGTAAAAGATCGAGTCGTCACGACCGTTAAACTCAAGGGGGTGCACCCGGTGGATGGCACACAGTTCACTGTTAAAGGCTGGAGTGGCCTTCACCCATTTTCCTTCAAGGAAAAACTCGGTGAAACCATGGTAGACGAACCTGTCCGAGCCCAGCATCTCGATCAGTTCACGGGTGGCGATATGGTTTTTCACCGTGGCAAAACCCACCCGCGAAGGAATACCGGCGGCACGCCCCAGGGCACACAACAGGGATGCCTTGGACACGCAGTATCCCCGTCCCCGCCCGAGAACGAAAGCCCCTGTATAGTGCACCGGTTCATAGAATGGGGAATAGGGATCATATCTTATTGGATCACGCACCGCGTAGTATAGTTTTACAGCCTTCTGCACGTCATCCTTTTCATTGCCGACTGCTTTTCGGGCATATTCGATGACGTCGGGATTATCCGAGTCTATGGTTTCTGATGGTTCCAGGTAACATCGTTCTATATCCATGAAATTCCTCCAGGCAACATTAGAAAACTATTTATTTCACCGGTCAAGAGAAAATACTGGCAATTTTCTATTGACACCATAAGGCGACATATTAAAAACTTTAGCTACACTAATATACTACTTTAATAAAACTGAAGAGGTTACCATGCCCAAACGCGATGACATTCATAAAATACTCATTATCGGATCCGGACCGATCATTATCGGCCAGGCCTGCGAATTCGACTACTCGGGCACACAGGCATGCAAGGCCCTTCGGCAACTCGGATACGAGATCGTGCTGGTTAATTCAAACCCGGCCACCATCATGACCGACCCCGAAATGGCTGACGTCACCTATATAGAACCACTGAACCTGGAATCGATGGAACTGATAATAGAGAAAGAACGTCCCGACGCACTGCTTCCCAACCTCGGGGGACAAACGGCATTGAACCTTTCTTCAGAGTTACACAAAAATGGCATCCTTGAAAAGTACGGTGTAGAAATAATCGGTGTTCAGGCAGACGCAATAGAAAGGGGGGAGGACAGGATAGCCTTCAAGGACGCGATGAACCGCCTGAATATCCCCCTGCCCCAGAGTGAACCCGCCTACACCCTCCAGGAAGCGGAAAAAATCGCCACTGACATCGGGTTTCCCGTGGTGATACGTCCCGCCTATACCATGGGTGGCACCGGGGGTGGACTTGTCTACAACATGGAAGAGTTTCGCGAGGTGGCGGCCCGTGGTCTTGCCGCCAGCATGGTTGGACAGGTGCTCATCGAAGAGTCTGTTCTTGGATGGGAAGAGCTTGAACTGGAGGTGGTTCGGGACACCAGCAAC
>JAGYNX010000396.1 GCA_018399855.1 Spirochaetota bacterium | reverse complement strand
GCTTGCGGACAAGTTCAACGCAATGAACGAGGAACTTGGACTTCTTCACCATCAATCTGAACAGAAAAGTGTTTCCCTGATGAGCATGGTGAAGAAGGCAAACGGGATTGCCCGGGAGCTCTTTGACGTGGGCCGCAAACAGTCAGAAATAGCTGATTCTTTTTCATCAATGGCCCAGGACCAGGCGGCACTGAGCGAGGAGATGGGGGCTACCTATGAAGAGCTCACGGCCTCCATTGAAAGTATTGACCAGTCAATGCGGCACCAGGTAACCGAAGGTGAAAAATCAAACGAGATGGTGGGCATACTTCACAACGTGCAGAAGGAAGTGGAAGAGACAAGTGCCATGGTGTTACAGGGCATACGGCAGATAATTGATGCCACCGAGGCCACCAGTGAGAACCTGCTGCAGCTCTCAGAGATGATGAGCATTATCGATGAGGGGGGACGGGATATCACCAACATCATTTTACTTATTAATGACATCACCGACCGTATAAACCTGTTATCTCTCAACGCGTCAATCGAGGCTGCTCGGGCTGGTGATCATGGGCGGGGTTTTGCCGTGGTGGCAGACGAGATAGGCAAGCTTGCCCTGATGACGGCTGATAATTCAAAGCAGATATCCAGCCATGTAAACAGGATATCCTCTGATATTCAAAGCGGGATTTCTGTAATGAATAATGCACAGGATACCACGAATACCATTAACCAGGTGGTAAGTGATATTAACGGCCAGGTGGCACTGGTAACCGAAGCACTGGAAAAACAAAATTCGTCCATTGGGGTTGTTGTAAACCAGACCAATGAATTTGGTATTCTTGCCAGGCAGATCTCATCATCAACAACTGAACAGAAAACCGCCATGTCTGAAACTACGGAAACCATTCAGCGTTTGACATCCATGGCGCAGAAGATATCTGATAACAGCGAGATCATCCTTACCATGACCAGGGTGCTCAACAGCAAGGCCGAGGAGTTGCGTGAAAGTATTGCGTTATCGGAGTAGGAAGGGGGGGGAAAGACGGTGACGGGTGACGGGTAACGGGTGACGGGTGAAATACCTCTAGGTATCATGTGAGCTTACATATTTTCGTATACCGAGAGTCCCTCACGCAGCATGTGCACCATCTGTTCACGGAGCTCAGTCGGCTCGACGATCTCTACGTCCTTCCCGTACATGAAAAGCTGCTTGCACAGGTAGAGGTCATCGGACACGGAGAAGGTGAACTGGCAGGTGTGTTCGTCAAGCTCCTCGAATTGCGGTTCCAGGATGCTGAGTACCTGTTCAAGCTGTACATGGACACGTTTTTTGTAGCGGATTTTCACCTCGTACTTTTCACCGATAAATGCCCCAAGGCTGCCCCCCATTACCTGGTCAACCGGGGGTATCTCATCGTCGAAGGTTTCGCCGGTTACCTGCAGGTTGCTCACCCGGTTCAGTATAAGGGGCCAGGGGGAGTTCTTGCCCTTTACCCGTCCCACCAGGTAGAGATTGTTATTGCGGAATACCACGTGGTAGGGGTTGAACAGGGCGCCCGTGATCTGGTAGCCGCTGTTGGCAATGTAGTCGAGCTTTACCTGCTTTTGTTCCTTCGAAGCGAAGTAGAGGGCGGCCAGCACCCAGAGGCCGTCGTAGGGGTGTTTCTTTAAAAAGGTTTTCAGTATTATCTCCCGGCTCGAGTCAACGGTAACGAAGTTTGAATAGAGCATGGCAATGCGGTGCAGGAGGTCACCTTTCAGGTCTTCGGCCAGCCTGGTGTCCCGCCCCCCTTTTTCACGGTCTACTGAGATTTCAAGCTGCTTCTCAAGGTATTTCTGTATGTAGTCTCTCACGTTCTTGTCGTTGAGGTCACCGTCCTCTTCGTCCAGTGACAGTGTGTCTGCAAGGGTACGGGCGTTCCAGTGTCGGGGGTCGCTGTCACTCTGCAGAAGGGCCAGCACGTGCAGGTAGCGCTTGATGACCCCGTACTCGGTACGTGGATTTGGGAATTCCTGGTTTTTCATGTGTTTACTCCGCTTTTTTTTTGTGTTTGCCGGGGTTAGTATACAGGGGTGATGGGAATGATCAAGGAAAAAGTTTTATCCCGTGGGGAATTCTTTTCTTCGCGTACTTTGCGTTAATCCTTTAATCTTCTGTATTGTTCTAT
>JAGYNX010000395.1 GCA_018399855.1 Spirochaetota bacterium | reverse complement strand
TCAACCCTTCATTCAAGGCGTCACAGGCCCTCTACGCGGGAATGCTTTTTGACACCGGTTCATTCAGGTACCCGAAGACTTCCCCCATTACCTTCAAGATAGCGTCACACCTTGTAGAAAACGGGGCAAGCCCCTTTAAGATCTACGAACATATATATGAAAACAACTCACTTGCCAGTTTTGAATTACGCGGACTTATGCTGGCCAGCATGGAGATTCATCACGACGGCCACTTGATCATGCTCCACCTGACACCTGACATGATGGAAAAGACCGGTGCCCCCTTCAGCGAAGGTGAAATGAACATCAACCTCCCCCTTACCGTAAAAGGAGTGGTAGCAAGCCTGCTTATCAAACAGGATATTGGCGGACCGGTAAAGGTAAGTATGCGAACAAAGGGTGATCTTGACGTTGCAGAAATTGCAATGGAAAACGGGGGGGGGGACACAAGAACGCTTCTGGTTACAAATCAGCCCTGAAATTCGAAGAAACCTGCAAGAAAGCCTTAGACGACATGTCAAGATTCTTCACATGATTCTCGTTCTATAATAGATCCAGCATTTTACCCAGAAGTTCTGCTACTTCATCATCTGGTTGCAACGCTGCACGGGAAAGGTCATCCCCTTTTTTGACAACGAATGAAACCGTACAGGCGTCCCCCTCAAAGTAGGGTGGGAACTTCACGGTGACGCCCTTCTGCCGCAGCATCGTGGCAATCTCATCAACCCTGTTTTTCATTTCGGTATACCGGGGATATCGTATGTTTCGAACGGCCCGGTACAGTGACTCTTCACGCACCCTGCGATCATCCGAGTCATCCCTGTCAACAGCAAGAACTTCATCCAGTGAACCATCCCTGCGCAATATATCATCCATCATCGAGACTATATCCCTGAAATAATTGAGCCGCATCTGGGTATTTTGCACAATTTCAGAAAGAAAGGTGATTGCAGGCTGCGGAAGTGCCATCAACCCTGTTATAATCCTGAACCCGGCGTTTTTAACATCAAGGTAATCACGAAGCTCACCGGGAAGACCGGTTACGGTATCAACATATTCGAAATTTCGAACAAAGATACCAGGAACATTAATAACATTGCCGGCATTTTGCATCTGCTGATTGTCTGCGTTAAAAACAAAACGTAATATATTCAATACCCTGCATTTACCGCATGGGCCCAACTCATCGTGATACACCTTCTTTGCCACACCTTCCATATAGGATTGCGGGGTAACCTGCCCAATCACCCTTGCCGGAACAACTTTCTGTTTGCATATACCGGCAGCCTCGATCCTGTTGTGGCCGAATACAATTCTGTATTTCCCTTTATTTGAAAGAAGAAGAACTGGTTCCAGCATACCTGACATGGATATCGACTTTTGCAGTGAATCATCCTGCATCGGTCTGCTTACCTTGAATGTTGTATCTTCAATATCGATTTGGTTCAGTGGTATGTCAACGGGTTGCGGCAGTTCAGCGTGCATAATTACAGGAGCCCCCTGAGAAGCGTATTCACCTCTTCAGGTTCAATCACGGTTACCTTGGAAAGCTTTCTCATGCTGCTTCTCGCTGCATCGGTAAGATCTGCAGTGGTAATGAAAAGTCCCTGTTTTGCCTTGATATCATTGATAGCCTGTGCGAAGTTTCTCAGGGTGATCTCACCAACATTGGTCTTTGACCATCTTCTCACCCATACCAGGGTTTTATCTTTTGTCTGCTTGTCGATGGCTAAGAAATCAACTCCATCGGCTTCACGGTATGTCTGCAATATCTGGTCAACCTTGTAGCCAATCTTGGAAACCAGCCTGTTGGCAATGATCCTGAAATTTTCCGTGTCAAGACTCACCAGCGTTCCAACAAGGTCACCTCCTCCCTGATATCGACCTGAACCTGAAGATTGACCTTCAGAATCAGTACTCACCCTGGTAGTCACCATAACATTCTTAATATTAAGTTCTTTTTCGCTCTTTAAGCCGCAAATCCCCCATAAAAATCCTGAAGGGAATGGATTCATTATCCATTCATCAACGTAATCCATCACGGATACATCGAATTCATCATGGGCATGCAGGTCGGTTTCCATTTCTTTTCGAAGCTGGGTCACAAGCTGTTGAACATTTTTAAATGACCTGTCCTTTCTATACAGTTCATTCCAGTATTCATAGG
>JAGYNX010000394.1 GCA_018399855.1 Spirochaetota bacterium | reverse complement strand
AAAGCTCCATAGACGTTTTCCTGGTCAGCAGTTTCCATCTCTTCACACACAATATCAAACATCATTGTGTCATTTTCATCATAGCACCTGTAGATATTCTTAATGGCAGGAATATTTCCTTTAGTGATCTGATCACTAATTTTCATTCTCGGAGTAAGGGTACCTTCTTTTTCCATGGCTGACATCTTGTATACCCCGGGGAATGCTGATTCATTGTGACCAGTGGCAAGCCGGGTACCCACTCCGAATATATCAATCGGTGCCCCCCTTGATACAAGGTCATGAATTCTGTATTCATCAAGATCATTTGATGCAACGATCTTCACAAAATCAAGACCTTCCTCATCAAGCATCTTCCTGGATGCAACCGCCAGTTCATGGAGATCCCCGCTATCCAGGCGTATTCCAAGTAACTCGTATCCATCTTCTTTCAATTTTTTTGCCACTTCGATAGCACGGGGAAGACCGGAACCCAGTGTATCATACGTATCAACAAGTAATATTGATTTATCAGGATAGATATCAGCATATGCCTGGAAAGCCTGTTTTTCAGAATCAAATGCCATAACCCAGCTGTGGGCGTGTGTACCTTTTACGGGTATATCAAATAATTGTCCGGCAAGAACATTTGACGTAGACGCACATCCTCCCACGAATGACGCCCTGGTGGCACTGACACCACCATCAACCCCCTGGGCCCGCCGCACACCAAATTCAATGACGGGCCTTCCTTCTGCTGCCGCACACACCCGTGCACCCTTTGTAGCAATGAGGCATTGAAAATTAATACAGTTAAGCAGGGACGACTCTAAAAACTGTGCCTGCCCCAGTTCAGCCTCAACCCTTATTATTGGTTCCTCAGGAAAAACAATGTCACCCTCTTCAAATGAGGCCAGGTTGCCCTCAAATCTCAGCTCGCGAAGATAGTCGAGAAACTGACTTGAGAAAAGACCAAGAGATTCCAGGTATTGTATATCTTCATCAGAAAAATGAATATTTTCAATATACTCTATAAGTTGTTCTAACCCGGCAAATACCGAGTATCCCGAATTGAATGGATTATACCGGTAAAACATATCGAAGACTGTCCGGTCATGAATAATCCCACTCTGAAAGTAACCATGCATCATGGTCAACTCGTATAAGTCTATTAGCATTGTTCTGTTATACATTTGGAAGCCTCCTGAAAGCAAACTTCAGTGTAATGGCGATTTTCATTAAAGTCAAGCTGCCATCTTTTTAATACTACCAGGTATTATTCTCACCTGTGTGTGAATGATACCCGGCTGAACATTTAATTTACCGGGTAATTTTGATATGTTTAACCATTGGGTATTTCAATTAACTGAGAGATAATTCGTCCTCCTGTGAATTGCAGCAAATAAAAAAATTTTATATTGACACAAATTATACATACGTTTACTATTCATTGTGCTTTGGAATATGATCCCATTCAATCAATTCTTTATTTAGTACAACACATAGAAGCCATATATATACATAAACCCGGTGTTTGGATAAATCAATATGGTACCAGAAACGGAAAACGACAATCTTTTCAGCGACCACATCCTTATTGTTAAGGGGAGGTTTAAATCTAATTCCCTGAATCTTTATGGAATATTGCTGATTATTTTCAACCAGAACCAGAAGCTGGATACATATAATATTGTTGTATCCACCTATTCCAGCGTTTATGACCATGAACCACACGTATCATGGGATCAGTACGAACAGGCAATCATGGAGATGAAATGGAAAGGGAATTTTAACGCCAGTATGACCTCTTCCCTGATGGATCAATTCAAGGCTATAGAATCAGACAATGATCTCACCAGCCAGCTCTATAACAGTATCAACAACTATGATTATGATAATATCGATATCTTCCTCTTCGACATGATGAACAGGATAATTCATGATAAGAACCTTATCCTGGAAACCAGCATACAGGAAGTTACCCTGGAAGAATTTGTCGAAGCCAAGGAAAAACGATACGAAAATGATGATCAGAATGATTCATCCCCGGTAGCAGCCACTGATCTTGAAGAGGGATCGGTCATGCTTAATGTGCAACCCATCCTTGCGCCCGTCAAAGGCAAGCCAATATATGAGTTAAAAATTGGTGATACCATAATGACGAAAATTATCCCAAATACTGACAGGGCCAATTAT
>JAGYNX010000393.1 GCA_018399855.1 Spirochaetota bacterium | reverse complement strand
GAGGCTGAGAATATCGAGGGTTCAGAAAAGCTTTTAAAGCTCACAATCGATACCGGCACAGATACCCGACAGCTTGTGGCGGGTCTTGCTCCTCATTATGGACCCGATGATCTGATCGGGAAAAATATTCTGGTTGTGGCAAACCTGAAACCGGCTACCATATTCAATCACACATCTTACGGCATGCTTCTGGCTGCCAAAAAAGGTAAAAAGGATATACCGAAATTGATAGAAATTGATCAGGATATACCGGTAGGTTCAACACTGGGCTGATCACGCATACAGGTAACCAATGAAGATAGGGCTTATTTCAGACACCCATAACGACATCGAGATGATTGAACATGCCATAGAGGTGTTCAAACAGCGTAATGTTGACATGGTTATTCACGCAGGTGATCTTACCTCGGCCAGCCTTATACCGCTGTTTAAAGATATGCACTGTAAGTTCGTTCTGGGTAATTGCGACATCGATGTTGATCAAATCAATTCTGTTGCCAGTGAATGTGGATTCGGCTGTGTAGAGTCGTACTGCGAATTCACGGCTGATGATAAAAAGTTTATGGTATTTCACGGGAATGACGTCCCCCTCTTTAGAAAAGCTGTCAGTTCGGGAAAGTATGATTATATCATCAAGGGGCATACACACATTTTCGAGAATTATACTTCTGATACCACCCGCATAATAAATCCCGGTTCACTCTACAGGGCTGAAGAACACACCGTTGCCATTCTTGACACCAAAAAAGACAAGGTTGAGAAAATTCGTATCGAGATTGAATAGATGCAAAAAGTGTTGCAGTTACTCCTCTTTGAGAAGCCCCGTTATCCGGTCAAAATCATCAAGCGAATAATAGTGAATTTCAATTCTTCCCTTTGATCCCTGGTGACGAATTTCCACCTTGGTACCAAGCAGGGAAATCAGCATCTCTTCCATTTTTCTGATGTGGGGATCTTTTCTCTGTGTTTTTGATGACGATTCTTCGCCGGTAGTATCACCAAAATCTTCAATTTTCTTTTCAAGTGCCCGCACCGACAACCCTTCTGAAAGCACCTCGTTGAACAATTGTTCCTGTCTCTGTCCACTGAGGGACAGCAGTAGTTTCGCGTGCCCGGAAGATATGGATCCTGCCGAAAGGGCCTCCTGCATGTGCTCGGGAAGGTTTAACAGGCGAATCACATTGGAAACTGAGGCCCGATCTTTTCCTACCCTTTCTGCGATTTCAGCCTGCTTCAGCTTAAAGCGGCTTGACAGCATCTTGTACGCTTTTGCCTCTTCAATTGGATCCAGGTCAGTTCTCTGCAGATTTTCGATAAGTGCCAGGGATAAATTCATTTCTTCCCCGGCTTCCATGATAATAGCCTTTATCTTCTGAAGACCTGCCTTTTTACACGCTCGCCAGCGTCGCTCACCCGCGATAATATAGTAGTTGTTCTGATCCTGCCGCACGATGATGGGCTGAATAAGACCAACCTGTTTTATGGATTCGGCAAGCCCCTGTATTTCATTTTCGTCAAAATTCAGGCGGGGCTGATGAGGATTGGGCATTATATGCCTGATATCCAGTTCACTAACCCTGTCGGTGTTCTCAGCAAACCCCCTTTCCAGGTCTTCTACCGGCTGTGACGAGGTTGATATGATGGCACCAAGTCCCTTGCCAAGCGCTTTTTTAGCCATTCTGTATTACCTCTTCAGCAAGTTTCTCGTAGCTTTCGCTACCGGTTGAATGCCTGTCATACATGTTGATGGGTCTGCCAAATGATGGTGATTCTGACAGCTTTACATTCCGTGGTATTATGGCATCAAATACTTTTTCTTTAAAAAATTCCTGTACGTCAGATACCACCTGCTGAGACAGGTTGGTACGTGAATCATACATGGTCAGCACAACCCCCTCTATCTGCAGCTGCGGGTTCAGTGAATCCTGTACCATCGATATGATTTTCAGCAGCTGGCTTAACCCTTCAAGGGCGTAATACTCGCATTGCAGCGGAATGAGCACCGTGTCTGACGCCACCATGCTGTTTAACGTCAAAAGACCAAGGGATGGGGGACAATCAATCAATATATAATCAAAATCATTCTTTATCTCATTGATTGCCTTTTTCAGCATAAATTCCCTTCCTTCAAGGCTGAGAAGGTCTACCTGGGCCCCCGAAAGATGAATATTTGAAGGAA
>JAGYNX010000392.1 GCA_018399855.1 Spirochaetota bacterium | reverse complement strand
ATTAAGCACTTCGTCAGCTAAGTCTGCTTTATACGTATCCACAGATATGAAAGTATCGAATTCTAAAACAGCTTTTTCTACTACCGGGCATACCCTGTCCATTTCTTCCTGCAGGCTAACAGGTTTTGCACCAGGTCGAGAAGACTCACCGCCTATATCAATTATATCGGCACCAAGTTTTACAAGGTTGCTGATTCGACGCAACGCGCTGTCTGTATCATTGTAATTGCCGCCGTCATAAAAAGAATCAGGTGTGATATTGACTATTCCCATAATAAGGGGGTAGTGCCCCAAGGATGTTTTCTGTTTTAAACTCATAAAGCAATTTTTACTGAAACAATATTATTATATCCATAATCAATCTTATCATAGGCAAATGCGTATGCTATTTCGGTTCCCCATATAGAGAAAGAAACACCACTGCTAAAAAATGAATCGTTTAGTCCGAGGTATATAGCCATAAATTGTGAAAGATCATATTGCATCCCAACGTTAATTTCGTATTGTTCCTGTTCAATTTTTTTTACACCACTGAATGCAATTATAAAGTCAGATCCACGGGTTGTGATAGCTGCACTTAATTTCATGGACATGTTGCCAAGGTCATACTCTTTTTCAACATCGGGATAATTATCCATGGGGTATAAGCCTGTTCCTATGTCTTGAAGGACAAAACCAACTTTAAAAAAAGGGATAATTTCTGTTTGCACACCCAGGTCAGCTCCAGCTCCTGAGTAGGAATATTCACCGATTTTTTCATACAATCCCTTGATGGAAAGGCCCACAGCGGTATCACCGATATATTTACCGTATGAAAGATATCCAATATTACCGCTGTAGGATGTTGTTCCAGTCTTATAACCATCGACATCACGTGTAACAATATCGTCTGAACGAATACTGTATAATCCTGCGCCGAATACCCCACCCCACAGGCTAAAGCCTGCGCCAGCGAACCCCGCTTCCCTTTCAATGGCAAGCATGGCTCCGGATGCGACAATCTGTGCGGCTCCATTCCTGTCTTCACCTTCTGAAAAAGTAACAAGGTCCTCTTCTTTTATATCATCAACATCACCTTTTTTCGCCTTCGCCTTGATCTCATCAATGGAAAGAGATTCTCGTCCACTGAGATCACAAAGGCCGGCTGGATTCCAGTATATGGCGAAGGCATCATCAACGATAACCTCGGCAGCTTTCCCCAGGGCAACGTATCGGGCACCTACCCAGCCTGTCCGGGTATAACTTGCCCTGCTGCCCGCGTCTTCACCGGCGATGAGTATATTAAAACTAAATACAATAAAAATAATTATGTATATGTATTTCATCATTATCTATTATCCGTGTAATAATACATCTACTGAACAATAATACGTATCATTTTTTTACCGTAATTGCCGTCACTACCCTCTATTTCAACTTTTATTATGTACAACCCGGGTTTTACCAGTCTTCCTGAACCATTTCGACCATTCCAAAAAACTTTATCGGTGCCAGATGATTTTATCGTTCGCACTAAATCGCCATTAATATCGTACACTGAGCATACAATCGGGTCAGTAGAAGGGTTATCAATGGTAAGTGATGAATGCACTGAAGGTTTAAATGGCACAGGATAGGCGATTACCTGTTTCATGTCGTAACAATATCCTTGAGATATACAACAGGTACTTATTATCATTGAGAATATTAAAAGGATGACTATTTTTTTCATGTGTTTTGCTTTCCGAGTACGATATTCTTAATTATTTGAAAAGTGAAATAAAAAAGTAACTGCTATTCTAACCTTATTTTTAAAAAAACAGATAAAAAAAAACCGGTCAACAAATATTTACAATCTGTCATGAATAAAACAAGAAAATGATGTCATTTTGATAATATGAAGTAATTATGAGCGTCGTTCACAATGGTATCGATGGAATCGAAGATTTGCTGCAAGCTTTGATTAGTAAAATTTGAATCTGGATTTATGGTACAATGACATAAAAATTCTATGTTACCTTTTGGACCTGTGATTGGTGAGAATGTCAGATTGTGTACAACGACACCTGTTTCAGTAAGTGCAGTTAATACCTTTTTTAGAATGTCAATATGACTGGTTTTATTACGGACAACTCCTTTTTTATGCTGACCATATTCTGCCTCGAACTGTGGCTTGATTAAAAATACCGAATCTACATTGCAGAA